>NZ_LOFI01000002.1:0-159557 GCF_001469195.1 Pseudoalteromonas sp. 10-33
TTCTCTGTGTAACGCGCAGCGCCTCGGTGTTCTCTGTGGTCATATTTTTATAAATAACAAGAAGCAACGCTTTTACATTTGATTAATTGAAAGTGATCATGTCACCACCGAGAAGCAAAGGAGAAGACAAGGAGTAGTAATTTAAGGGCTGGTAAATAATTTGGATTTAACTATGTTTATCTCTGTGTAGCGCGCAGCGCCTCGGTGTGCTCGGTGGTTATATTTTATTTATAAATAACAAGAAGCTACGCTTCAACGTGAGCAAGCAAAACGTCTACAAAATAAAGCCTAACTTTACACCGTAGACGCGCAGCTTGCTGGCGTTTAAAAGCAACGCTTTTACATTTGATTAATTGAAAGTGATTTAATGGACGGTAAATACTTATTAATTTAACTATGTTTATCTCTGTGTAGCGCGCAGCGCCTCGGTGTGCTCGGTGGTAGTATTATATTTGTACCCTGTGCTTTAAAGAAATGACGAATAAAGTTATTAAACAGCTTGGCTAGTGTCTTCTCATTTACTCCTCATTTGCTTCTCTTTGTGCAAATAATCTTTTAAAAAGAAGCTGCGCTTCTAACGTGAGCAAGCAAAACGTCTACAAGTAAATACAAGCAATTTCGCTCTAATCTCGTGGGTATGGTTTTAGATCTAATAACTGTAATCTGACATCTGAAACCTAATATCTAAAACCTAACATCTTTCCCTAAAAAACCTATTTACACTGTTTTTTGAACATCCAACTGGTTCTGACGGGATCAAAATGAGCGCCAAATTTAAGCGATAAACACAAAATAGGTAAAGCATCTACCTGCTTAGCAATGTCGAACGCGCGTGAAAACTTATGGCCGTGTTTAGCGGCTAACTTAAGCTCGTTAACATATAACGCTTTATATTTTGGAGAGAGTTGTTGCCAGTTCATTAGCGCTATTTCTATTACACCTAAATGAACATCTATTTTATACGGGCCAACGCGTTTAGCGTGTTCAATATATTCAAACACACGATCGGTTGGCCCTTCTTGGTAACTCACTACCTTAGCCAACGCAACCCATGTTTCGGCCCAGGTTTGCCTATATTTAACCGACTCAAGTAACCGAGCCTCAGCCTGTTTTAACACACGTAAATTGTGCGCTATTGCATCATCTGTATTTGCTGGGTTTAATTGCAGCAACTTAACATGCGCAAAAACCTCATGGTAATGAGGGTGTGTAGGATCAAGCTCACTCGCAAGGCTAATAGCGCTTTGCGCAAGCTCAATATTTAACGTGTTATCAGCTTGGCTATTTAGCCCCTGCAGCGTATTTTTAGCATTAAAAAACCACGCATTCGCGCGCATACTATTAATACTGCTTACACATACACCCACAGTAATTAGCGCAAGTACAATTACCTGCGCCATTTTAATCGCTTTGTGTGGTTTGGCCGCAGTATCACTCATTAACCGCACCATCATCTGTACCACTAAACAAACTTTGAGTTAAACGAAGTGGGTTTGAATAAAACAAAGCCTGTGCTTGCTCAGGCCCTATTAAATCGCTAACAATGCTTTTTGCCTTACTTAAAATAGGCGGCCTACGTTTAACCGAATGAGCATCACTTGCAACGTAAGTCACTAACCCATTTTTAAGCATATCAAGGCTAATAGCTTGCGCGTGTTCGCCCCACTCGCCTTCAATGCTTGAAGCCGTTAACTGAAACTCACAACCCAATTGCTTTAAACGCTCTATGTAAAAAGGCTTAGCTTGTATATCGCGGTTACGCTCTGGGTGCGGAATAATAGTTTTAATATTTTGCTTAGCCAACCAACTAATAAACTTGTCAAACCCTTGTGGCACGTGCGAATGCGGTAACTCAAGCAACACGTAATTAGCGCCATTTACATTACCAATAAACGGCAATTTTTTGCTCATTACCAAGGTCATTAGCTCTACATCTAGCCTAACCTCTGCGGCTACTGCTAGCTGTATATTAATGTTTGCATCATGCGCGGCGTGTTTTAAATTAGCTAGGTCGTCGTAAATATGCGAAGCCGCATTATTAAAGCGGCCTAAGTGAATATGCGGGGTAGCTACCATATGGGTTATACCATCGGCTTGTGCCATGGTTAAAAGCGCTAAAGAATCGTTCAAGTCTTTAGCGCCATCGTCAAGCCCAGGTAATATGTGGGAATGTATATCTATCATAATAACCGTTAATTACGACTGTTCAGATTTTTGAGTGTAATCGTAATAGTCGTAGTAGCCATAATTATGTTCTTCTTTCGACTTAGTTATATCTACTTGGTTAACAACAACCCCAGCAATATGCGCTTTAGATTCAAACAAACGTTCAATGCCCGCTTTAATAGGCTTAATGCGTGTTAAATCGGCTTTAACAACATAAATAACCGAATCGGTATTTTGCGCAATAACTAATGCATCACTCACCGCTTGGGTAGGTGGTGTATCAATAATTATATGGTCGTAGGTTTGTTTTAAGCTTACCAGTAACTCATTAAATTGGTTGCTCGAAAGCAGCTCTAACGGGTTACCCGGTATTTGCCCACTTGGCATAATAGTCACGCCCGACTGCTCGTCAATATGAATACATTCGCTTAATTGTTCAGTACCCACAATTAGATTACTTAACCCTGGGTGAAATACCGGTATATCAAAGCGTTTAGCAATACTGGGTTTACGTAAATCGCCATCAATTAACAATACTTTACCCATTTGCGCAAGCGACATCGCTAAGTTGGTCGACGTAGTTGTTTTACCCTCACCCGGCGAGCTAGACGTAACCGCAATAACTTTGTGCTCGCGGTCGAGCTGGGTTAACAATAAACTGGTACGAAACGTACGTACCGACTCCGCAAAACGCCTATAATGCTCGTCAAAATAGGCATGAATACCAAATACACTATTTTTAGGCACTTTAACAAACGGTAAAATGCCCAACATACGTTGCGCTAGTTTGTTTTCAACGTCGTTTTTATTTTTAATAGTGTCGTTAAGTGCATCAAACACAAAGCTCATTACCACAGCAAAACCAAAACTTGCCACAAACGCCAAAACCACAATAAGTTTTTTGTTTGGTTTACTTGGATCTTTTGGTGCGTATGCGCGGTCGGTAAAGCGTGCCGCTGCCGAGCTAAAGTCGCTTGTTACTTCGGTTTCGCGTGAGCGCGATAAAAACGTATTAAATATATTACGGTTAGTTTCAACTTCGCGTTTAAGCTGGTTGTAGGCGGTTTCTTTACGCGTTATTTCTTGGTATTCAGCGCGTATTTTAACTAAGTCGGCCTCAAGCGCACTAACGGTGCGCGTAATACGGTTTAGCTCTTTTTCTATGCCGGTAATCAGGCCTTTAATTTGCTTATTTAAGTTACTTTTAACCGTAGCAAGTTCCGCCTTTGCCGATATTATTTTAGGGTGCTTAGGGCCGTAAACTTCGCTCAGTTCACTTACTTTACGCTCTACTAAAATAACTTCGCGTTTTACATCTTGCACCACTTTGTGCGATGTAATTTCGGGCATGCTGCCCAGTAAATCTAAATTATTATTACCGTATTCACTTATTACACGGTTAATACTTTGTAGGTTATTTTTTTCGGTGCGGGCAGTTACTAATTGCTCAGACGTTTGCTCTAGCTCTTGGGTTACTAAACCCGCAATACCTTCAATATCTACCAGTTTTTGTGCTTCACGGTAGGCTTGCAGTTTTTCTTCAGAGCCGTCAAGTTGCACACGTAACTGAAACAAACGCGTATTTAACCAGCTAGACGCTTGCTGAGTAATGCCCATTTTGGCACGCATTTGGCTTTCTATGTAAACCTCACCCACGGTATTAGCCACTAAAGCAGCAAGTTTTGGGTCGCTCGACTCAAAACTAACATTTACTAATTGAGTATTACGAATAGGCGAAACCGTTAACCTACTTTTAAAAGCCACAAGCAAGCCAAGCATTTGTAAGTCTTGTATTTCTTGATCAGTAAGCTGTTGCTGATCTGCTTTATTTAAAAAAGGAAATAACCCTTTTACAAAACCAGTGGCCTCACCAATAAAAGAAGGTTTTGGGATAAAATCGGTATGGGCTTTTAAATCGAGCTTAGTTATTACCTCACGGGCAATACTGTCCGACTTAATAACTTCAAACTGGGTAAGGTAGTATTCTTTTTTAGATGAGTCGAGCCCGTAAACTTCGTCAAAGCTTACTGCTTTGCTTTGCTCGGCCTCAATTAACAATGTAGCGGTTGCGGTATAACGCGGTATTAGCGTTAAAGTTACCATTATAGTTAATAAGGTAACTACTAATGCAAAACTTAAAATACGCCATTTATTACGTTTTATAACAGTTAAGTAAGCACTTAAATCTATTACTTCTTCGCTTTGTGGGTTTTCGTTTATTTGGTTCATTTATTACTGCCCTAACAATTGCTTAAAACAAGCGCTGTTCTATTTTTATGGTATCGCCTGCTGCAATTTGGCTATTTAAATTACCTTTTTGTTGCTGCTGCTTAGTTTGCTCTTTAAAAATATATATTTTATCAAGCGATGCGCGCTCGGTTAAACCACCGGCCAGTGCGACTGCTTGGTTTACTGTCATGGCGGGTTGGTAGGGGTAAGCGCCAGGGCTTTTAACTTCACCATGTATGTAAAACGGGCGGTATTCAGTAACTTGTACATAAACGTTAGGGTTTACTAGGTAGTCGGGCTTTAACCCTAGGGTAATTAAGTTTTCAACTTGCGTTGTACTTAAACCGGCCAATTTAATTTTACCTAAAAACGGGTAACTTACTTCTCCGCTGTTACCTAGTAACGCAGTAACCTCTAGGTCGGGCTGGCCAAATACTTTTATTTCAACCTTATCGCCCGCGCCTAAAACGTAATCTTGCGCAGCATGCGCAAGATCACCCATTACTAAATTTATAAATAAACCAGTAATAAAAATACTAAATTTCATTAATTAGCCTTTAGTGCAAATGTAAAGTTAATACCTACAACCATGCGGTCAAACTTTAGTGCGTCTTGCGTTGAGTCTTTATCAATAAAGTCAACATAGGTCGAAACCATACCAAAGCTGTTTGTGGTATAGCTTACTGCAAAGCTAGCATTGCTGGTTTTATCTTTACGGCCAATTTCACCTACGTATTTTTCGTCGGTGTACGACAGGCCAGCACTGGTGCTTAGCTGGTCGTTCCAATCGTGTGTCCACGTTGCACGGTATACACTTTCACGAATGTAATCGCCTTCAACTAGTGGGTCTTTTGCGGCGCGGCTAGTAGTAAAATCAACAAACGAGTAACTAAGTGGTTGCCACGTAACGCCTGCTTCCCAACTAAGTCCGCTAAAGTTTTCACGCTGCTCTGCGGCAAAGTCCTTTTTTTGGTAACCTAATTTAACCGAGCCCGATGTAAGTGCAGTTGCATCCCACTCCATACCAAACAATACTCTTACGTCGTCTGAGTCACGGCTAATGCCATTAGCGTCTATTACGTCGTAACGGTAGTCTTCTTGTTTTAGCTCTAAAAAGGTACGTGTAGCGGCTTGCGTATTGTAGTAACCAACAATACCAAGGGTTGTTCTGTCGTAGTCACGAAATTGCGAAATAGCTCTAAAGTTTTGGTATTTTTTATTAAAAACTCCCCCCATTAAAGCCACTTGTGCTTTTGAGCTTTCGGCGCCAAATTCGTAGCGGCCATTTAAGCTTTGTTGTTGGTATTCAACCAGTTCGTTTACGGCATCGCCTAGGCCTTCGGTTAAACCGCTACCACGTGGCTCAAACAACCAATCGGCTGTGGCGTTAAAGTCAAGCCTGTGCTTACTGGTAAATTCGTTATGAGTAGCCGCACTTAAATTAACTTGGGTAAAGTTATCGGCGCTGTCTTTATTGTGTATGCTAGTGCTGGTTGTAACGTTAAAGTTATAGTAGTTAACACCGTCTTCTATTAGTGCATCAACATTTGGCGCTATAGTCCAAATTAAACGCGACTCTTCGTCGGTTGGGGTGCTAAAAAAGTTATCGTTACTGCTAATACCCGTAGTTAACGTAGGCGTTATTTGCGCGCCATCTTTGGTCATTACACTGCCTGGGTTTAGTTCAGCCAAGGCAGGCGAAGCCACTGTTATACCAGCTACTAAAAGTAAACCTTTAACGGGGTTAGTAAGCGTTTGCATTTTTAAATCCCTTAAATATTGTTAAAAAAATAATTTTTATGTCAAACCATAACGACCAGTGCTTAATGTAATGTAAATCGTACTCTACACGTTTGGTCATTTTGTTTAAGGTGTCGGTTTCGCCCCGCCACCCATTAATTTGTGCCCAGCCAGTAATACCCGGCTTTGCTTTGTGCCTAAACATATAAAAGTCGACCTTTTTACGGTATTCCTCGTTATGGGCTACCGCATGCGGGCGTGGCCCCACAATCGACATATCACCTTTTAATACATTTATAAATTGGGGTAGCTCGTCTAAGCTAGTACGGCGTAAAAAACCACCTAAGGGTGTTACACGTGCATCATTTTTAGTCGCCTGTGTAACAATATGGCTATTTTCGGTCACGCTCATAGAGCGGAACTTCCATACTTTAATTTTTTTGCCATCAAGCCCGTAGCGGTCTTGCTTAAATATAACAGGCCCTTTTGACGTTATTTTTACAGCCGCAGCAATAACCACTAAAAGTGGCGAAATAAGTAATAAAATAAGGCTGGCTACTATTATGTCTTCGGTGCGTTTAATAAATTCGTGCGCGCCAATAAAGGGCGATTCAAACACGCTTAATGTGTCTACCTCGCCAACGTGTTCTATGCGCGCATGTATAAGGTTCGAGAGCAAAAAGTCGGGGATTATATGTACATCTACCGTGGTGTCGCCCAACTGTTTTAAAATATCGGCAATGCGCTTTTCGGCCTTTAATGGTAATGCAATATATAGTATGTCTATCTCGCCGGCCTTAGCGGCATCAACAGCTGTTTGTATACTACCTTCAACACTATCAATAGCCAGTTTATCGCTTAGGCGCTCTGGCTTGCGGTCATCAAAAAAGCCTTTAAATTTAAATCCTAGCTCGTCGTTGTTATCTATTTCGGTAAATAAGTACGCGCCACTTTCGGTAGCACCTACAATGGCCACGTTACGTAAGTTCATACCTAGCTTACGGCGGTTACGTTTGTATAAAAACACTGTTAAGCGCCATGCATATAAAAACAGCGTGCTACATAAAAACCAAACGCCTAAACCAATGCGCGAATAGGTTTCGGTAAATTTAAACATAAACGAAATAACAAACAGGCATAAAAACGCAATAGTTAACGAGCCCCATGCACACAACACCATGCTTCTAAACTTACCCGCTCGCCACGAACGATAAGCCGAAAACAATTCGGCGCAATACATGTAAGCCACAGCAACAAAAAGTACCGCAACTAAGTAAGCAGTATTAAAGGTAAATGAATAAATAAGGGATGAAAGCTGAAACGCTAAAAACAGACAAAGTAAATCAAACAATCGATAAAAATTGGCATCAGAAGAGCCCGAAGGCTTAAACGTCCTTGAAGTAACCACACTAAAGTCCCTCTAGTTTTGTATAAATTTGTAAACATTAAGCTATCGTTAATATAAAGCATTAGTCAGTTATATTCAATAAAAATAAGCCAAAACACCTAGCTAATTAGTATTAAAAAACAAAGGTGCTTTTAACTTATTAAATTAATTAACAAAAACAAAAAATAAATTTATATTTAAAATATGTGAATTTTTATTCTTATTTATCATAAAAATAGTTAAGCACTTCTATAAATACATCTACATCTGCTTTGGCTAACTTATTAATTCCTGCAGCAGCCTTACGCCCGCCACCCGTGGCAAACTTACAACAAACCTCATCGGCACCCGTTCTATTATTAAGCGGTGCACGAACACTAACCAAATAACTACCATCTTCGTTTAATGTTAAAACGGCATGTGCTTTGGCTGGGTTTTTGTTCGCAAGCTCGTTGCCGTAAACGCCACTTATTCGCCTAGCCCATGCCGTACAAGGTAAAATATATACTTCACAAATATCATTACAAATATAAGGCGAAATAGCCGCAACGTTTGCATAATCTGCTTGGTACGCAGATTGTAATTTATAAAAAACCGAGTTTTTATTTATTAGTAAACTAAAAGGGTCACTTGTATAACGTAATACACAAAATAAAGTAGCTGGTTCTATATGCAAATCGTTAAGCGATGCCCCATACCCATTGTAATTAATTAAGGTACCGAGTTCGTTTAAAAACGATTTTTGCTGCTCATCAAGGTTATATTTGTCTGCAAGCTTATTGGCTGTCGCTATTAAGTTATCACCATAAGCAGCAGCGATAGCCCAGTTTATGTATGTGTTGCCAAGCATTTCACTAATTAACAAGCTGGTACATACTTCAGAAGATGTGTCGACTAACGTGGTTAAATAATCTGATTTAGGAACAACCCCCGCTCTATGGTGATCACAATAAAATACAGTAACACCTTTGTTTAAAATGCTTGTTAAGGCATCAGTATTTTTTTCCATTGAAATATCAAGTGCGTTTACATGAGTCGCATCTTTTAAATCAACGTGTTTCAGTAAACTATTATCACGCTTAACACCTGTTATTAATTTACTTTCTACGGGGTTACTTAAACGCAATTGAATTAAAGCAATAATGCCATCGGCATCGCCATTAAATACATCGTAAATCATTTATTAAATCCTAACTTATAATTATTGAAAATATCCGTTTTGCTTTAAATAATTTATAATTTGCAACGCACAATCTTCAACAGAACATTCAGCTGTTTTAATAACTATGTCTGCATTTTGTGGAGCTTCATAGGTAGAGTCTATGCCTGTAAAATTTTTTATTTCACCCGTTTTAACTTTTGCATAAAGCCCTTTAGGGTCACGCTGTGCGCATATACCAAGCGGTGTATCTATAAAAACTTCTATAAACTCACCTTGGTTGAGCTTTTTAGCAATCATTTCTCTATCAGATTTAAACGGTGAAATAAAAGCAGAACACACCAATAAACCTGCATCTACAAAAAGCTTTGCAACCTCACCAATTCGTCTTATATTTTCTATTCGATCGGCATCAGAAAACGTTAAATCGCCATTTAATCCATGGCGAATATTATCTCCATCAAGCACATACGTTTTGCATCCACCGTCATGTAACATTTTATCGACAGCATTAGCAATGGTCGACTTACCTGAGCCACTTAAACCAGTAAACCAAAGTACAGCAGGTCTATGTTTATTACTTTTAACTCTATCTTCGTGGCTAACGCTAGCTTGGTGCCAAACAACATCTGATGATTTTTCAGTTTCTGAGTCTACTGTTTTATATGGACTTTGTGTCATTTAATGTCTCTTATAGTTAAATTTATAATTATGTTATGAGGCACTATTAAAACCCGTACACACTGGGTATTACATAAATAGCTGTAGTGCAATAAACGAGTGAAACAGGCAATCCAAATTTAAAATAATCTTTTATTTGGTATTGCCCAGCTGAATACACCATTAAATTTGTTTGATACCCAAATGGCGATAAAAAACTAGCACTTGCACCAAATGCTACAGCCATAATAAACGGCATTGGATCGGCATTAAAATGGTTAGCTAAAGTCAGCCCAATAGGAAAAACTAAAGCGGCGGCTGCGTTATTGGTAATTAATTCGGTTAAAAGTACCGTAGTAATAAACAGTACAACAAACGCGCCAAACACATCATAATCACTACTTATTACGAGTATTATTTCGCTAATATATGCAGCTAACCCAGAACTTTGCATTGCATGTGCAACAGTTATAGCGCTGCCAACAATAATGACAATTTCGAAGGGTAAACGACGCCTAATTTCTGCAATTGATAGTGCGCCAACCGCTAAATAAAACCCCAATAAAACTAATAAAGACTTTAATAAGCTTATTGCACCAACAGCAGCCACGCCCAAAGCTAAAACAAAGCCAGCAACAACCAATTTAGATAACCCAGAAGAAAGCTGACCACTGCCCAGCTCTTCATTTAAAACAATAAAATTCTTTTTTAAATTATTTCTATATTTAAAATCTTTACCTACGGCCAATAATAAGGCATCACCAGGTTTTAACTTTATTTTACCAAGGCCACCCGTTACTTTTTGGCCCCCTCTTCTAACGCCAATAACCGTAGCGTTAAACAATGACCTAAAATTACTTTGCTTGATTGTTTTACCGCTAATGCGAGCGTCAGCCGTAACAACAGCTTGAACAAGGTTGTTACTTATGTTTGCTAAGTCATCATTTAATATTTTTAAACCATCAAACCTATTAAGGGTTGTTAAGTCGTTAACGTCGCCCGCAAACATTAACTTATCGTTTGCTTGTATTTGAAAGTTTGGATCTACAGGGGTTATTAGTTTGTCATTCCGTATAACTTCAGCCAAAAACAACGCGTCTAAGTTTCTAAAACCATTTTCTAAAACCGTTTTATTGATTAACGAAGAATTAGCACCCACTTTCGCTTCTATAAAATATTCATTATTTTCTAGTATATCGGGCTTATTTGTCGGTAATAGGTAGTACGCAGCAGGAATCATCACAGCTAAGCCAGCAACAAGTACAATTAAAGCAATGGGCGTAGTAGAAAACATACTTAGCGTATTTAAACCGGCAGTTTCAACAAAACCAGCCACTATTAAGTTTGTAGAAGTACCCACTAGTGTAAGCGTACCACCAACAATACACGCATACGATAAAGGCAATAATAAGTGGCTGGGTGTTAACTTTTTATTTTGGTTTATACTGGCCATAACAGTAGAAACCACCGCGGTATTATTGGTAAAACCTGATGCAACACTGCAACTTACGCATAACTTAATTAAATTTATTATTTTGTTTTCGCCAAAAAACTTTTGGCCAAAGCTTTTTATAAATGTCGTTTTTTCAATTGCAAAGCTGCAAATTATAAGAAGTAGTAAAGTAACTAGTGCACTATTAATAAAGCCACTTAAAAATACATTTTGTGTCACACTACCGGTTAAAAATAGCACTCCACTTGTGAGTGAAAACACGATCATAGGCTTAATTTTAAATATAATTAAGCCTATTAGTAATGCAACTAAAACTAAACCAACCCATAAAGGGCTATTAAAAAACACAAATGTATCCTTACAAATAATTAAACAAAGTGAGCTTTATGCTATTTTCTAAATATATTAAGAGTTTTAAACAAAAGACTCATTAACCCAAAGTTTACTTTGTTCAAATCTATGCCAGCCTCCGCACCCACTAGCTTAATAAACAAAATAGGCATACCTAGTTTTATCAGTGTTCCAAAAGGGATATTAGTGCAAGTGAAAAGAGTATATAACCGGAATCATCAGCACTAAAAAAACGCGCAAGGTCAAAAGTTACTAAAAAACTTGCAGAAGCACCAAATCCCCTTACAAAAAAGCTTTTAGTGTTTTCAAACACTTTACTTTCACATCAAAATTAGAGCTCTTCAATTCTTGTTAAAGTATTTAAAACAAGGTTATCAGCCTTTGCTACTGTCGATGCTTCAGCATAGCACCTCAACTCTGGTGCATTTCCTGAAGGGCGTAAATGAACGATCGTCCCATCAACAAAAGATATTCTCAAACCATCGGTCTCATCCATATCAATTACATCAGCTTCGAAGCCTAAGCCTGGAAGCAATCGTTCAGGATGCTGCGCGATATCTCTAATTAGGTCTAAACTTTTATGAATTGCATAGTCTTTAATTCGGTCACTTGAAGCAAACCTACTAGGTAAACTATTAACCATTTCGCTAATGCTGGTTACGTTTAACTGACTAAGTAATATGATTGCAGGCAATATTGCATCGCGTGTAGGTAATGGTTTTATTATCTTACCATTTAATGTCACTTCACTTGCTAGCAAATAGCCACCATTAGCTTCAAAACCTGCAACGACACTATACTTTTTACATAATACCTCAAGTCCCGCAATGACATATGGCGAACCAATTTTTGTACGCTCAATATGCTTAAAGAGACCTGACTTTTCGATTGCTGTGTTACAGCTCACTGGTGTTGCTAAGGCTTCTATTTTTAGAATTTTAGAGCACAATAAACCCAAAATATCACCGCGCAGCCACTCTCCATTTTCATCCGATAATAAAGGCCTGTCACCATCGCCATCGGTCGAAAATAACGCATCGAGTTTGTATTCTTTAACCCAATCCTTCGCTTTTTGTTTGTCTGCATCAGATACTGCCTCAGTATCAATGGGAACAAAACTATCACTTCGCCCTAATGTAACAACTTCCGCGCCAAGGTTTTCAAATATTTCACCATAAAGATCACGACCTGCACTTGAGTGTTCATATATACCAATGCGTTTTCCAGATAACGTTTTTTTATCAAATGCTTCTGTATTCCTAGTAATATAAATTTGCTTTGCATCTAATAAAATTTTTAACTCTGGTAAAAGCTCTAAGGGTATAGGTAAAACAGGTGCTTTTATTTTTAAAATAGCAGTTTCATCTGCTTTTGTAATTTCCCCACCTGAACGGTAAAATTTAAGGCCGTTGCGATCAAATGGAATGTGGCTACCTGTGACCATAATGCATGGCATTTCTTGCTGCATCGAATGAAAGGCTAGTGCTGGTGTTGGAATAACACCATAAAACTTAGTTTCAATATCGAGCTGCTTTAGTCCTACACTAATCGCTTGAGCCATCTTATAACTGCTAGGGCGGTTATCAATTGCAACAGCAATTGTCTTTAAATCCTGTTCTTTTTTTAAAACAGAGGCAAACGCAATCGCGAAAGCTGCACATACCTCTATAGTAAAATCACTAACGAGTCCCCTAGCACCGCTAGTACCAAATTCTATCCCGCTTTGTTCAATAATAACCGAACTATCCATAGTACCCTCTAATATACAAATTTATTAAGATCGACCGTAACGATCTTCAAAACGAACAATGTCGTCTTCACCTAAGTAAGAGCCCGACTGAACCTCTATTAGCTCTAGATCTACTTTGCCTGGATTTTCGAGCGCATGTACGGCAGTAATAGGTATATAAACCGATTCGTTCTCGGTTAAATATTGCTCTTGCCCATCTAAATGTACTTTGGCAGTACCCGAAACCACAATCCAGTGCTCAGCACGGTGGTGGTGCATTTGTACCGACAACTTGGCACCCGGTTTAACCGTAATACGCTTAACCTGAAAACGCTCACCACAATCAACCGAGTCGTATTTACCCCAAGGGCGATATACTTCACGATGAAACTTAACCTCTGGGCGTTGCTCATTTTTAAGCTGTTGTACAATGGCTTTTACTTTTTGCGATTCGTTTTTATGAGCAACGAGTACGGCGTCTTTGGTGTTTACAATAACCAGGTTTTCAACACCTACGGTGGCAACCAGCTTGTCTTCGCCAAACACTAAAGTATTTTTAGTATCAACCGCTTTTACATCACCTTTAAACGCATTGCCGTTAGTATCGTGTTGCGATACTTCCCATAATGCTTCAAAACCGCCTACGTCATTCCAACCGGCATCCATAGGTACTACAACCGCGTCTTTTGTGTGTTCCATTACTGCGTAATCAATCGACTCGTCGGGGCACTGTTCAAATGCGGCTTTGTCTACTCGTACAAAATCCATGTCGTCGTTTTGTACTTGCATGGCTTGTTCGCACGCGTTGTAAATATCGGGCCTGAATGCTTTTAGCTCTTGCAAATAACGGCTTGCTTTAAATAAAAACATACCGCTGTTCCAGAAGTAATCACCACTTTCAATGTATGTTTTAGCGGTGGCTAAATCGGGTTTTTCAACAAAGCGTTCAACCACAAAACCTGCTTGATATTGTTCGCCACGTTTAATGTAGCCATAACCAGTTTCGGGTTTGTTGCCCACAATACCAAAAGTAACTAATTTACCCTGCTCAGCAAGTGCGGCTGCTTGGCTTACGCTATTTACAAATGCAGGTGTATTTTCAATTACATGGTCGGCAGCCAATACAAGTAATAGCGGGTCTTGCTTGTTTTCAACGGCTTTAAATGCAGCTAATGCAATAGCTGGTGCGGTATTACGCCCTACTGGCTCTAAAAAAATACCCGAATGCTCAACATTTAATTGCCTTACTTGCTCAGCAGCTATAAAGCGGTGCTCTTCATTACAAATAAGCATGGCGGGTTTATGCTCAATACCGTTTAAACGGCTAATGGTTTGCTGCAGCATTGTATGGTTAGAGCCATCTAGCGCTAAAAACTGTTTTGGGTAATTACCACGCGAAAGCGGCCATAAACGTGTTCCAGAGCCACCGGCCATAATAACAGGTAAAATCATAATTATTCCTTTGTATATTTTACAGTTTGCAATCACTGCTATTGTTGCTTAATGACTCAAAATACCATTTAGTATGTTTATGTACTGCGGTGTCGTTAAGTAAATCGTTAATTTCAAACCATTTGTAACCATTATGCTGTACATCCATTGGTAGGTTACTAAGGGGTTGTGTTAGTTTTATAGCAAACGAAATAGCCACATAATGGGTAGTAAATTCGTTACCAAATACATTGTCGTCGTAAAAATGGTCATATGGGCCCTGCAACGTTGCTTGTTCAATAGCAAACTCAGTGCCTAGCTCATCAAGCGTTAAGCGTTTAAATGCATTAGCTAAGCTTTCGTTTTTTAAAATTCGCCCGCCAGGTACAAACCAAAACCCTTTTGCTGGGCGGTTTAATCGCTGCCCTAAAAGAGCTTGCCCATCTGGGTTAATTACCACTAAATCAATAGACACAAGCGGGCTACTTTTTATAACCGTGCTAAACGTTTGTTTATCTAAAAACATGTAACAACCTTATTTTCTAAAGTTGTTTTGGTTAGCTAAAAACCAATCGTAAGTGCTAGCTAAACCTTGTTTAAGGTCAATACTGTATTGCCAACCTAGGTCTTTTAAGCGCGATACATCCATTAACTTACGCGGTGCGCCATCGGGCTTGGTTGCATCAAACTCAATAGTGCCCGTAAAGCCCACTACTTGAGCTACGGTTTCAACTAATTCACGTATAGTGCAATCTACGCCTGTACCCACGTTTATATGGCTTAGCATGTCTTGCGTGTTGGCTTGGTAGGTTTCGTTATTTAGGTTCATAACGTAAATAGAGGCTGCTGCCATGTCGTCTACGTGTAAAAACTCACGCATAGGCTTACCCGAGCCCCACGCAATTACTTTGCTGTCGCCATTTAGCTTTGCTTCGTGAAAGCGGCGTAACAATGCAGGTATTACATGAGAGTTTTCAGGATGAAAATTATCGTTTTCACCATATAAATTAGTTGGCATTACCGAGCGGTAATTACGGCCATATTGGCGGTTGTACGACTCGCACATTTTAATACCGGCAATTTTAGCAATAGCATAAGGCTCGTTAGTTGGCTCTAACGTACCTGTAAGTAAAGCCTGTTCGGTCATAGGTTGTGTGGCAAGTTTTGGGTAAATGCACGACGAACCTAAAAACAATAAATCGTTAACGCCTGCTAAGTGTGCGCTGTGTATTATATTGTTTTGTATAGTTAGGTTTTGGTAAATAAATTCGGCTGGGTAGGTATTGTTAGCAACAATACCGCCTACTTTAGCCGCCGCTAAATATACTTGGTCAATATTATTGGTTTCAAAAAAATGTTTAACCGCTGCCTGATCAAGTAAATTTAATTCGCTACGGTCTTGAGTAATTACATTTAAGTTGGGGTTTAACGCTAACTGGCGAACAATAGCCGAGCCCACCATGCCTTTATGGCCCGCTACAAAAATAGTTTTCATAATAAATCCATGTAAAGTGTGCTGCACACATAGGTGCAGCATTAATACTTAAATGTTACTCAACACTTACGCTAATGTTGTAACCATGCGTTTTTAAAATAGCGTGTTGTTTAGCTTTACCTAAATCGTTTTGTACCATTTCGGCACACATTTCTTCTACTGTGATCTCTGGCTGCCAACCTAGTTTAGCTTTTGCTTTAGAAGGGTCGCCTAGTAGTGTTTCAACCTCCGCTGGGCGGAAATAACGCGGGTCAACTTTTACTATTACATCGCCTACTTTAAGTGCTGCGGCGTTATCGCCTTCAATTGCCGCTACTGTTGCTATTTCGTCAACGCCTTCGCCACTAAACTCAAGAGTTACACCTAGCTCTTTAGCCGACAAACGCACAAAGTCGCGTACCGAAATTTGTTTACCAGTGGCAATAACAAAGTCTTCGGCAACATCTTGTTGTAGCATCATCCATTGCATACGTACGTAATCTTTAGCATGACCCCAATCACGTAGTGCGTCCATGTTGCCTAGGTATAGGCATTTCTCTAACCCTTGTGAAATATTGGCAAGGGCGCGGGTAATTTTGCGCGTAACAAAGGTTTCACCACGGCGAGGCGACTCATGGTTAAACAAAATACCATTACAAGCATACATACCGTACGACTCACGGTAGTTTACTACAATCCAGTAAGCGTACATTTTTGCAACTGCATAAGGTGAACGCGGGTGAAACGGTGTTGTTTCTTTTTGTGGTATTTCTTGTACTTCACCGTACAGCTCAGAGGTAGACGCCTGATAAAACTTGGTTTTTTTCTCAAGCCCTAAAAAGCGAATAGCCTCAAGCAAACGTAATGTGCCCATTGCATCTACATCGGCAGTGTATTCTGGCGCTTCAAAACTAACGGCTACATGGCTTTGTGCGCCTAAGTTATATACTTCGTCTGGCTGAACTTCTTTTAAAATACGCGTAAGGTTAGACGTATCGGTTAAATCGCCGTAATGCAGAAAAAACTGTGGGTTAGTTTCGTGGCGATCTTGGTAAATATGATCCACTCGCTCTGTATTAAAGCTCGATGCACGGCGTTTAATACCATGTACTTCGTAACCTTTTTCAAGTAACAACTCAGCTAAGTAAGAGCCATCTTGGCCTGTAACACCGGTTATTAACGCAACTTTTTTTGACATGTCATTTCCTTTTAAATTTTCTAAGCTGTTAAATGTTATTAAATGTTGTTTGTTAGTTTGTTTATGTCTGTAACAAACTGATCAAGTATTTTGTTTTTTGCTAAATAAGTTTCTGCAAATTGGCGAGCAACTAAATTATGCGTAGTTAGATCTCGGTTTAAAATTAGCTCAAGGCCGTTAATAAAAGCGGCTGTGTTTTCGGGCTCCACACAATCATAAATACCGTTATGCTTATTGGCTATTTGGCCAAGCTCGGTGTGTGGCTCTGCGGTAACTAATGCATGCCCACCGGCCGATAAAATATTAGTTAACTTTGATGGTAATACAGCATCGGCTGCGCCCTTTTTTTGTACTACTAAATGTACATCGGCCAATGCCAACATTTGTGGCACTTTTTCCCATGGTTGTAATGGCATAAACACTACATTGTTAAGGTCTAGTTGGTTTGCATTTGCTTTTAACGTATCTACATACGCGCCAGCACCTACTAATACAAACTTAACATTAGGTTGTGCTTGATAATGTTTAGCCGCATCAAGCACTACCTCAAGCCCTTGCTTATTACCAATATTACCTGCGTATAACACTATTTTGTCCATAGGTTTAAAGCCCCACTCTTGTTTAAGTGCTGCACCACACGTTTGCGGGGTTACAAAATCGGTATCGGACCAATTTGGAAAGTGAATAATTTTACTTTCATCTACGCCCTTTCGCTTGGCGTTTTCAATCATTGAGTACGATATGGTCGATACCGCATCAAAGTGCTTCATTAACCAGCTTTCAATGCGTTTAACAAAGCGCGACACTTTACCTTCACCCATTAGGCCTAAACCAAATAATGCATCGACCTCGTAATCTTGTATGTGCATTATTACTTTAGCACCAGTAAGCTTTGCGTAAAGCAGTGTAAACGGTGCGCAAAACAAGGTGGGTTGTACCAGCATAATTACATCGGGCTTTTTAAATAATTGGCTAATTAGGGCAAAAAATGACGAAACAGCAAACGACCCTAAGTGAATAACCCGCTTTATAGTCGTTACATTTTTTGGCACATAAAGCGGGCAACGTACTACATTTACACCTTCAACTTTGCTAGTGCTATAACTAAACGCACTAAAGCCACCATGCACTTGCCATTCTGGGTAATAAGGTGGTGCAACAACAGCTGTTACGTTTAAATCACGCTTAACCAGCTCTGGGCACATCTCACCATTGTATTTACCAATGCCAGTTAACTCTGGTGAGTAATTAAGGCTTTGTAATACTAGTTTCATTATCAATCCTTGGTTTAATTGGCTTTGCGGGATTACCAATACATATCATGCCAGCTGGCATATCCTTGTAGACAGAACTTCTTGAGCCTATAACCACACCTTTACCAATTGTAACACCTGGTGCAATAAAAACATCTGTTGCTACCCAAGCTTCATCTTCAATAACAATAGGTTTTGCAAATATATCAAATGCCTCAGATTGGTAATCATGGCTTCCAGTACACAAATAGCTTTTTTGTGACACAACAGCGTTTTTACCAATCGTTATTTCGCCAAGAGTGTACAAATCAACGTTATCACCCACCCAAGAATTATCACCAATCGTTAATTTCCAAGGATATGTAATTTTTACACTCGGCCGGATAATTACATTACTGCCAATTTTTGCTCCAAAACAACGAAGTAAGAAATTACGCCATTTGTAAGCAAATTGTGGTGAGGTTGTGAATAATGTCGATTGAATTATCCACCAGGCTTGCACAGTTAAAGCACTCCGCCCTCTAAACCCTTTAGGTAATACAAATTTATTTAACTTTTGAAATATCATAATTTCTCATATCTGATAAAAGTGCAGTTAAAGCTTCTTTTGCTTTTATTTGTTCATTATCAAAGTCAACTAATCTCTTAGTTTTATTTTCTAATTCAAACCCTTGAGTGACAAACTGAAACTTGATTGCTTTAGCTATTTCTTTGGCTATATCAGAACTAGGGGTTTCCAATACAGAAAAACCGGATAGGCTTTCAATGACATCCTTCATACAACCTTTGCGCGTTCCGGCTAAAAAAACACCGTTTAATGCCGCCTCATAAAGGACTAGAGGTTCCGCTTCATTTTTATACATAGACGGAAAAATAAAGCAGTCTAAACTTTTATAGAAATCTAATTTATTTTCCTTATACAAAGGGCCAAGATATTCAATCTTTGGGTTACTAGCTACGGCTTCTGTTACTATTTTTTTTGCATCTTCATCAGCAAAAGGTCCTGCAATTTTAGCCTTGTAATCAATTTGTAATATTTCCAAATTATCACAAACTTTTAAAAATAAGCCGATACCTTTTTCAAGGCATAAATTAGCCAAATGTCCCAACATTACAGTATCTGCTATGTTTTTTTTCTCAACCTTACTTACATTTTCAAAAAAAGCCAAATTAGAGACAACTCTAATTTTTTCCTTATTAATACCATAATGTTCAGATAGCTTTTCTCTCATTTTTGGGCCTAATACAATATGTGTTGTTGCATTGCCGGCTAATTTATTAAGTATTGAAAATAAACGACTATGATTGTTTAAGTAATTGAACGAATGATGGTGAATAAAAATTCTTTGAAAAAAAATACGGCAAATAGCAATGTAAACCAAATCATAAACTTGTCCTGTACCACCATTAATTGGCCGATAGACTACACCACCAATATTGAATAACAGTTTAAAAAACATATAAAAGTAACATAATACAGTATGAGTTATCTTAAAAATCCCCCAGTACTTAGACATGAAAAATTTAGCTGCATAACTTGGCACTGTATTAATAACTGTCGGTTTCAAACCCAACTTTAGTGTCTCATTTAACACAGCTAAGTTTACGTTCGCCATACCATGTACAGGTTTTGGTAAATCCATTAAAAATAGCAATTAAAATAACCTCTATAAATTTTCAACTCCAAAATAACCATACCTTAAAACATGAAGTAACTAGCTAGATGCTAAACTTAGATTTTATAATGTGGTTGTATTGTTGCTGAGTGTATATCTCAGACCTGAGATATGCCTCTTTTGAATGATTGGACAAGAGTTCACGATCATTACAATATTTTACTATATTTTCTTCGATAGCATCTACTGACATATTCTTTATAACAAAACCAGATTTGTTGTGTTCTATTATTTGAGCACAAGCAGCTGAAGATATCACTGGCGTTCCCCTTGATATAGCCTCAACCTGTACCATTCCAAAACCATCTGATAAGGTAGGAAAAAGTAGTACATCTACAGAGTCTATTAAGGTCGGGATATCATTAGAAGCTACAGTTCCAATATACTTATGTCCAGAAAACTCTTGTAATTTAGACTTCTCAACTAATAATTCACCAGCTAAAACGAGTTCAACTTTATAACCCTTTTTAAATAACCTATCGACAGCCTCAACCGCATAATGCGCTCCTTTTCTTATAGACACATTACCTAGGCATAATAACCTTAAAGGTCTATCAGTATTGATATTAATACGCTGCTGTCTGCTGATTGATGAAGCAATGGGTAAAACAGTAATTTTTTTATCAACCCCCCAATATTCTATCGACTTTTTTGAATACTCAGAGTTAACTATAATTTCATCAGCAAGGTCTAATTCTCTTTTAACTCGCTCCTGAAATTTTTTATTCCAATGACCAGAACTTGAGTTAGCCCCCCAATCTGAATATTTTGATGACTCTTTTTGAATAAGCTCCCACTCTGCTAATCCTGGATCAACTTGGTCAAGTATAACAACTCCACCACCATCTTTACTTGCTCTCATACTTTCAAGAGCCCCTCCAGTAAAAGCAATCAAATTTTCTCCATGCTTAATTTGAGAACCAACAGTCTTAGCATATTTTCCACCATAAAAAATTAGTAACTGTTGTTTTTCGGCTAATGTTTTTGCTTTTCTAATTTTTGTTCTAAACTCTAATCCGAGTAAAAACTGCTGCCGAACTTTAGACCAAGGTAGATCTTTGTGATTGCGGCACAATAATGCTTTAACTGCAGGTGATTTAGTAAACAGAGGGATAGCTTTGGTAGCCCAATAAGGCATGTAGATATCTGTATACAAGTAATTCAATTTACCCGCAACATTTAGGGCTAAAGGTAAACTGTATCGTTCCCTAGAACCCATACAAGATACTGAAAACTCATTTTTTTTCATTTTAGTAAATAAATCAGACATAACCATACCTTGTGGCTTGCTCTAAAAATACTTTGCTAATTTTAGGTGACGAAATAATATCATCATGGTATTTCTCCAAACCTTTATTTTCCCCCGCCTCCCGTACAAAATTAAATTTATTATTATTATGCTTATCACCATCAGTTTTCAGAGTTTTTTTCATTTTATCCCGTGAAGAAAGCTCTAAAGCTTTTGTAATTATTGAATCATTTATAGAATAACCTAACTGCTTATATACTTTTGAAATTTCAATTAACGGAGAAGTTTGAAGATCTTCGTACTTTACAATAATAGCCCCTTTATCCTCCCAGCTTTTCATAAAATCCCCCCAAGCATTAAAACCATAACGCCAATCAAACATAAATTCATCAATGTTTGGTACTTTTTTACCTCGCGCTTTTTCAAGGTAGTTATGATAGCTTGATATTACAAAAAACGGGTTCCTAACAACTACTACACTTTTAATACCCTTAAAAAAAGGCGTGTATGGGAAATGTGTTTTTAAAAAAACAGGACACCCCTCGATAATTTTAATCTCGCTAAGATCCCTGTTACCTCTGATCACTGGAGAGTAATTATCTATAGTACGAAAGTTAATTCTTTCACCGCCTTCAATCAACGAGTTAACGTTTGAAACAACAAACCTAAACCAGCTGTTTCCTGATTTTGGAAATGAAGCCAGTAAAACACTTGAAGAAGGAAACTGTTTTGGTGCTTCAAATATTGCCCTAGAATAACGCTCCAATTGATAAAATAAACCTTGATACATTCAAATTTCCTATGTCTGATCTTATTTAAATTTTAAATTTATGCGTTGCATACGCAGAAGTATAATATATGGATAAACAATGAATATTAACCCTTTAAAAATTTGAGCCATTGAGCCTCTTGAGTAATAGTAATACCCCATATAGACTGATATTAAACCTACTCCTATCAGTAATTGTCTAGGGTTAAGAGAGTACTTGCTTACTAACTTAAATAGCCAAATTGTTAAAAAAACATACAAAACGCTCCCAATATACACAGCATACCAACCGAACATTGTAAAATATTCTCCAAAGAAGGGCACTGTTGTACCTGACCTTAAAGACTCTTCGCTCATTGAAATACCGTACGCTATATCTTTAAGGTGGCTATACAAATTTTTATCCGGATAAATAAATCGTGGAACAAATTGTTCAAATACTTCAATCAATGGTTTAAAGTGTACAAATGGTAAATCATTACCGTATTGTGACAAAGTTGAAGCTAAGCCGAATACACTATTAGCATCTGCAAATAAACCATAAAGCAGCGTTTCAAGATCAATATACTTTATTGCATCAAGATCTAAACCTGAGAACTTACTCCTCACAACGGTCATTACCGAAAAGAAAATCCCTACAATAATCAATGAAATAAACAGCCCAACTTTTTGTTTTTTATTGGCATCTTCATTAAAATAAAATGCCAATAAAAGAGGCCCTATAATCAATGCTATTTTATACCTTAAGCCAGTAAATATTGCATATAATAAGAACATTAGAAGTGCAACTTTCCAAGTATTCTTTCGGGCTCTTTCTGTCCCAAATGAAAATAAAATAACAGCAATTAGAACATCAGAAAATTGATAAAAAATTAACAAAAAAGGGTCAATTGTAATTAAACTTGAATCACTTAAAGCACTTGCCTTTAAATAAACATATAATGAAGAAAATAAACCAATGAGTAACAATACGTTTATAGTTTTTTTAGTCCATCCACTTTCAATATATGTCATATTGAAATTTGAAATTGGCTCAAACGTTCGATCTTTGTACATTGTAACCACTGCAACAACAATAAACACAGTGATATATATGGTAGGCAACAAATATATTTCACTTAACCAATTTGAGCCTATAAACCAGCCTCCTTTAAATTCAATCCAATACCATGTTCCAAGTAAACCATAATATAATGTAGATACAGTAAAAACTGTTAAAAACATCTTTGTTATCTTAGACTTTAATATTGATATTGTGCCAAGATATAAAACTACTAAAATTCCTACCAATAGTATAAACATCTATTAAAGCTTCCCAATCCAAGCTTCAAAAGGTGCACATTGGTTTACCGGCTTATAGGATAAATTTTTAGTGCGTATACCTACTTCCACTGCAGGATTACCAGCAACAATAGCATAAGGCGGGACATTACGAGATACCACTGCGCCAGCTCCAACAACTGCTCCCTCTCCTATTGTAACGCCTGGTAATATGATTGAATTAGTTGCAATCCATGCGAAGTCACAAACTACAATTGGTTTTGATGTTAAAGGCCACATTGAATCTCGCAGACTATGAGTACCTGTTAGTAAATGCGAACCACTATTAATCACTACACAATTGCCAATAAGTATTTCATCATGTAGAGCTAGATGAACACCTGTTGATATTGAGCTGTGCGCTCCTATACTTAGTAGTTTACCTTTCCCTTTTATGTCAATTTTTCCTATAAAAGCAGAACTTTCAACTTTTGCTCCTAACGAGTTGAGAATTATCTTCCTAAAAATAATAATGGAAATTGCCGGAAAATGAATACAACGTTTAACCCATACAACAAACCATCTTCGACAAAACAATCGCGGTCGTTCGCGGTTCGAAAATAAATATAACAGCATATCAGTATTTCAACCTTAAATTAAAAACATCAATTACATATCTTTGTAAAGACGATTGAATGACTTTGTTAGCTTCAACAGCAGAGAAATAAAAAATAAAAAATTCAGCTAAAACTATTGCGATTGCAGCTGACTCAAGTTTTGCAATTGGAAATAAAAACCAAGCTAAAATTACAGAACAAAACGAAGTAAATAGAAATATAATAGAAAAACGATTGTGACTATTCGTCGCCATTAAAACTATCCAGCTAGATTGACTGCTAATATTTAGTAATGCAGCAACTAAAAGTAAATAAAATAAGTGAACTGAATAAACAAAATCATCACCTAACCAAAGACTAAAAAGAAAATCATGTACAAATATCAGGGCAAAAACGCTAATAAAACCTATACACAGAGCATAACGCGAAGCACCAATGTAAAGTTTTTTCATTAATTTATAATCAAGTAAAGCAAACGCTTTTGTGATTTCGGGCCAAATTGCCTGATTGACCATTGTTACTATTTGCACAATAATTCGAGATAAGGTTCTAAGTACATTAAACTGTGCCACTGCTACGGCACCCAGTACACTGCCAATTACCAAAGTCATTCCTTGTATACTTAAAGCTAATCCTAACGGGAAAGACATAAAGGCAACCCCTGGTTTTATCATCTCTTTAATAATTCCAAAGTCTGCACTTTTGATAGAAAGACTGAAACTTTTAGAGGTATTAACTAGGCGTATATACATGAACAAGTATCCGAGTATACGACCAAATAAACCCGCAATAGCAAAGGATAATATCTCCCCGCCCATTATTAATGCACCAATGGCAAATAACCACTCTAACAAACGAGTTGTATGAGAAAGAAATGTACCTTCAGCATACTTATCTAAACTCCGATACGCTGCACATAACACATTAACTTGCATACTAAACAAAACTTGAAATGTAAGTATCAATACAATGTAGGTAACTTCAAGCCTATCCATTGAAGTTATACCTATATTTTCACTGATGTTGATAGTGCCGAATAAAAGCAATACAAATATAAAAATTAAACTGGACATAACCAGATTAAATGCTATCAGACTATGAAATGTAGATATTACATCTTCTTTATCATTTTGGGCATTCTTCATAACCATGCGATTACTAGCAATAGCACCAATACCAAAATCACTCATGGCCAAATAGGTTGGTAGTGCACTCAAAATTAACCATTCGCCAAAATTAACCATACCCCAATAATGTATGAACAAGGGTACACTCACAAGTTGAGTTAATACAGTAATGGCTTGCCCATATGCATTTGCGCTAACTCCTCTTATTAAGCGTGTATATAGCCCATTATTTGTTTTTTTTATCACTCTATACCTAAGGTGTTTTTTAATTACGTTCAATGAAAAGAAAATTGTTATCAAAACTTATTTTATTTTGATACAAGCCCACTCGGGAAAACATCTCCTAATATAAGCATTTAACTCAATTTCAGACGGAGTATAAGCTCTATTTTTACGCTTTAAGCTAACGGCTGGCAGCTCTAAAGCTTCAGTGTGCGAGCTAGTCTTTTCTATCATACCCGCTCCCACTGTTACATTAGTGAGCCTATCGATCACGATAAATGAGCCTGTGCCATGCACTGTGTTATATTCGTCGATAACTACAGGACTAGACGTGCTTATATTACATGAACCAATTTCGTTAAGTTGCAGCTCATTTACGTCTACATTTTGTAAGGTGTTTACATCAATTTTGTGGTTAATTTTTTCTATTCGGCCGTAAGTGTTTTTTGTACCTACTTTAAATTCGTATTCTTTACCTGGTTGTAGTGCTGTTTCGTCCATCCAAACAAGTGTTGCTTCAAACTGCTCAGACGTGGTGGCTAGGTTATTTGATTTAACGATTACATCCCCACGTGAAATATCAATTTCGTCGTTGGTTGTTAATGTAACTGCTTGGCCTGCAAATGCGCTTGGTAAGTCGCCGTCAGCTGTTACTATGCTTTTTACTGTTGATGATTTACCAGAGGGCATAACCGTAATTAAGTCGCCTACATTTATTACACCACTGGCAACAGTGCCACAAAAGCCTCTAAAGTTTAGGTTTGGGCGCGTTACAAATTGAACAGGAAAACGGAAGTCTTGCAGGTTTTTGTCTTCATTAACGGTTACTGAGTTAAGTAATTCCATTAAGGTTGCGCCTGGGTACCAATTCATCGACTCAGATTTATTAACCACGTTGTCGCCACGCAATGCCGATATTGGTACAAAGCGAATATCGGATATGTTTAGATCAGCAGCGAAGGCTTTATAATCGGCTTTTATTTTACGATATTGTTCTTGGCTAAAGTCGATTAAATCCATTTTGTTAACAGCAACAATAACGTGTTTTAAGCCAAGTAAAGAAGCAATATATGAATGGCGCTTAGTTTGCATTTGCACACCGTAACGCGCGTCTACCATTACAATAGCTAGGTCGCAATTTGAAGCGCCTGTTGCCATGTTGCGGGTGTATTGTTCGTGCCCTGGGCAGTCGGCAATAATAAATTTTCGGCTTTCGGTTGCAAAATAACGATACGCTACATCGATAGTAATACCTTGTTCGCGCTCTGACTGTAGGCCATCAACAAGTAGCGCTAGGTCAAACTCACCATCGGTTGTGTTAAACTTTTTAGAGTCGTTTTTTATAGCTGACATGTGATCTTCAAAAATTAATTTTGAATCGTGCAGTAGTCGGCCTATTAATGTTGATTTGCCATCGTCTACATTGCCACATGTTAAAAAGCGCAGCATGTCTTTGTCTTCATGCTTTTGAAGGTAGGTTTCTATATCTGTTTCTAGTAATGTTTGTTCGTTCACGGGTATTCCTTTAACAAAATTCTTTAAAATTAATGATGCTTAAAATTGGCTCAAAAGTAGCCTTCCATTTTTTTCTTTTCCATTGAGCCTGATGAGTCGTGATCGATTACTCGTCCCTGGCGTTCAGATGTTTTAGTTAACAGCATTTCTTGAATAATTTCGGGTAAAGTGGTGGCTTCAGACTCTACCGCTCCCGTTAGTGGGTAACAACCTAATGTACGAAAACGCACTTTTTTCATCATAGGGACTTCACCTTCTTTTAATGGTAAGCGTTCGTCGTCTACCATTATTAAAGACCCATCGCGTTCTACAACTGGGCGTGTATCTGCCAAGTACAGTGGAACAATTTCAATGTTTTCTAGGTATATGTATTGCCAAATATCAAGCTCGGTCCAGTTTGATAATGGGAAAACACGAATACTTTCACCTTTATTAACTTTGCCGTTGTAGGTATTCCATAGTTCTGGACGTTGGCTTTTTGGATCCCAACGATGGTTTTTATCGCGAAATGAATAAACTCGTTCTTTGGCTCTTGATTTTTCTTCATCGCGGCGTGCACCACCAAATGCGGCGTCGAACTTATGCTTATTTAAGGCTTGCTTTAGGCCTTGTGTTTTCATTATGTCAGTGTATTTAGCACTGCCATGATCAAATGGGTTTATATTTGCGGCAATGGCTTCTTCGTTTTTGTGGACGATTAAATCCATATCGTATTTTTTTGCCATACGGTCACGAAACGCAATCATTTCTTTAAATTTAAAGGTGGTATCTACATGCATTAATGGGAATGGTGGCTTTGCAGGGTAAAAAGCCTTCATACATAGGTGAAGCATCACTGCTGAGTCTTTACCCACAGAATACATCATTACTGGGTTATCAAACTCTGCTGCTACTTCTCTCATTATATGAATAGACTCAGCCTCAAGCTGCTTTAAATGAGTCATTCTTGCTTGTGATATTTCCATTTTATCTCTCGCGATGCGTTAACGTATTTAAGTAGGTATTACAGTTTATTGTGACCTACTATAAATTTTATATTTATATGATTTACCAACGTTTGAAGTTTAAACGCTAGTTATTAAAACAACTGTTTAACTTGCTTAGTAAACTCTTCACCCATGTGGCTTGATTGCATTGCATATTCAACATTTGCCAACATATAACCTAATTTAGAGCCGCAATCGTGCGATTTACCTGTTAGGTGGTAGGCTTCAAGCGTTTCGAGGTGGCGTAGTTGCAGTAATGCATCGGTAAGTTGTATTTCGCCGCCTGCGCCCGGTGGTGTGTACTCAAGCAAATCCCAAATAGTGGGCGATACTACATAGCGGCCTGTTATGGCTAGGTTGCTCGGTGCTTCGTCGTTATTTGGTTTTTCGACCATATTTTTAATAGTTGCGTTTTGGCCCGCGCTTATGTTTTTACCGGCTAGGTCTACCACGCCGTATTGGTGTACTTGCGCTTGCGGTACGGGCTCTACCATTACTTGGTTGTGGCCTGATTGGTCAAACCGGTCGATCATTTGGCTTAGGTTATCGGTTTTTGGGTTTGACTTGTACTTGTCGATTATTACGTCGGGTAGCATTACAGCAAAAGGGTTATTGCCTACTATGGGTTTAGCAGCCAGTACTGCATGGCCAAGGCCTAATGGGGCCGATTGGCGAACCGAAATTACCGTTACGTCTTTTGGTACTATTGAGCGTACTTCTTCTAATAAACTACGTTTTACGCGTGCCTCTAGTGTGGCTTCTAGCTCAAAGCTGGTGTCAAAATGGTTTTCGATCGAATTTTTAGACGCGTGCGTAACCAGTACTATTTCTTTTATGCCTGCGGCTACGGCTTCGTTAACTACGTATTGAATTAAAGGTTTGTCGACCAGGGGGAGCATTTCTTTTGGTATTGCTTTGGTGGCTGGCAACATGCGCGTGCCTAAACCTGCAACTGGGAGTACGGCTTTTAATACTTTCACTTTAATTCCTTTTTTATTTTGTTTTTAAAATCACAAAAAGGCCAAGCAAAAGCTTAAATCCTTTTAACGTAAATCACATACCGTGTGAGCTTATTATTATACACAACACAATAATGTACTCAACTATAAAAACATCCTTTAATACTGTTTTTTTGTTAATTTTTTGTTGCACCAAAATAACAAGCAAGCGCCCTATTTTAGTGCTTTGTAGCACTTTTTACTTATCTACCTTTTTTGTTGTAATAATACTATACTTAGCCGTGCTGTTTATTAGGGATTTTTAACTAAAGGAACGTATGTGCGCTTAGGTGTTTGCATTTTAATTGTTATGTCGTTTTTTGTGTATGCGCAAGATGCACTTATGCATTTGCGTAACAGCGATATACTTGCCCGTGCACAACAGCAATACGGCGCTGCTGGCTACACACGCATAAAAAACTGGCTTAGCTTTATTGATAGCAGCCAAAGTAAAAGCGAGTGGCAAAAAATACACCTTGTTAACGACTTTTTTAATAAACACATACAATACAAAAACGACGATGAGTTGTGGCAACAAACAGATTACTGGGCAACCCCGCTTGAAAGCTTAGGCGTAGGTATGGGCGACTGCGAAGACTACGTAATAGCCAAATACTTTACACTAATTGCACTGGGCATACCCGAGCATAAAATACGCTTTATGTATGTGCGCCAAAAAACAGTAAACCAGCCACACATGGTATTAATTTATATTGAAGAGCCCAACCAAATACCCCTTGTGTTAGGTAATTTTAATACTAAACTTTTACCGGCTAATAAGCGCCCCGATTTAAAACCTATTTATAGCTTTAACGGCCAAGGTTTATGGCTTGCTAAAGCAAAAGGGTTAGGCAATAAAGTAAAAAATAGCCGTGGTGTGTCGGCCTGGAACACCATGCTACAACGAATAGAACACGGTGAGCTTGCGCCCATCGCACGTAACAATAAAGGAACTACTAGTTATGTCGCCAATTTTTAAACACGGTTTAAGCTTAAAAACACAAGTTTATGGCCTTATTATTTTAATATCGGTTATTTCGTTTTTTGTACGCGTAGCAACCGACGTACAAGCAACCCGCCAATACTTACAAACCCAAATGGGTAGCCACGCGCAAGACACCGCAACAAGCTTGGGGCTTTCTATTTCGCCCTACCTTGACGACGAAAGCTTAATGATTGCCCAAACTATGGCTACCGCTATTTTTGATAGTGGCTATTACACGCAAATAAAATACACCGATACACAACAAAATGTAGTGTTTGAGCTTACTAATCCTAAACGGGTTGAGTCGGTGCCTAATTGGTTTATAAACGCAATACAGCTTAGCGCCCCCACCATGAGCAGCGAGCTTAATAATGGTTGGGTAATGGCCGGTACGCTTGAAGTAACCAGCCATGCTGGGCAGTCGTACTTAACGCTTTGGGAGCATACTAAACGTAGCTTTTACGGATCGTTTTTATTATTAGCGGGATCGCTTGCGGTGGCGTTTTTAATTTTAGGTACGGTGTTTAAACCTTTAAAAGCAGTAGAACACCAAGCACAATTAGTTACCCGTAAACGTTTTACACTAAACCAGCAAATACCAGTAGCCCGCGAGCTACGTACGGTAACTAAAGCCATAAATAATATGGTAGTTAACTTACAAAGCACGTTTGACTCACTTACTAAACAAACGCAAACCCTTACCGAAGAAGTATACATAGATTCGTTAACGGGGCTGGGTAACCGCCGTTCGTTTGAAAACCATTTTAACTCGGTGGTACCCGCAATTACGCCCGATGCGCCAATAACCGCGATGATGATCACCCTGCCCTCGCTTGCTAACATTAACCAAACTGTTAGCTACCAAGATGGCGACCAACACGTTTACGATGTAAGCACTACGCTGCAACATATTTTAGGTGAGCTAACTAATACTAAAATATTTAAACTAAACGGCAGTACGTTTATAGCGCTTGCCCCGTTTGACGTGCCTTTTTTAAATAAAACGCAGTTAGATATTAACGATGCCTTTAGCCAAATGAAAAACAGCTTACATGTAAACGGCTTTGCTAACTTGGCGTTAGTTAATGTAGAAAAAGGCGCTAGCTTAGGGAGTGTGCTTTCGGCGCTCGATACCGGTTGTACTATTGGCGAAACTGCCGCAAACAATAAAGTAGATAAAGACACCCTATTTAGCGTTAAACAGTGGCGTACGCTTATTAAGTCGATTATTGACTCTGGCGAGGTGAGTTTTTCGGTGCAGGCTGTTAAACAGGCTAACTCAGAACACCAGCAGTGTTATTTTGAGGTGTTTGCGCACTTTATTCACGAGGGTGAAAAGGTAAATAACGGCCATTTATTTGCTATGGCCGAAAAACTTAATTTAACCGAAGAGCTCGACAAAAAAATAATACGCAACTTTGTAAACGTTAAAGAGCAATACCCAAAAGACGTGTTTGCGCTTAATTTAAGTAAAGCGTCGTTATATTCTACCGACTTTATAGAGTGGCTTACGCTTTACGCCACTACTAAACCTATTTTAAAAAATAACTTACTGTTTGAGCTGCACGAAATAAGCTTGCTTTATAATGTGCACGTGGCCAGTTTGCATATAGATGCCATAAAAGATATTGGTATTAATGTGTGTGTAGAACACTTTGGCACGAGTTTAACGTCGTTTAGGTACTTGCAAGGGTTAGATATTGAATTTGTAAAAATTGACGGCAGCTACATACAAGATCTGCTTGATAACACCCAAAGCCAATTTTTTATTCAAACCGTTAATAATATTTGCCATGGTTTTGGTATTAAAGTATTAGCCTGTTTAATAGAAAAACCTGAGACTTTAAAGGTACTTGAAAAACTAGGCTGCGATGGCGTACAAGGTAATTTAATAATGGCACCCTCGCAAATAGTAAAAACTAATAATAATGGCGTAAATAAAGAGTTTACTTTTTGCCCTAATACGCTAAAATTTTGTAATTAGACACTCAACCATGGGACGAGATATGAAAAAACTACTTTTAGCTGGCTTAATTGCTAGTGCAAGTGCGGTGATAACATTACCTGCAAATGCACAAGCAGATAGCTCAGGACTTGTAAGCGTATTAAATAACGCATCGGCAGATGCTTCGCCGGAGCAACTTCAAGCTGATTTACTTGCTGCTATTCAAGCTGCATGTAGCGATTGTTCTGCTGAAGACGTAGACGCACTAATTAACGATGCTATCGCTGCAGTAGGCGCAGATAACCCGTTAATTGCTGATGTATTAGGTGCAATGAGCGCTGCTGGCATTGATAGCGATACGCTAACACTTGCTGCTGTTAGTGCTGGTGTAGATGCTACTGTTGCTTCTGAAGCAACTGCTGCGGGCCCTAACGGTAACAACGCAAATCCAAATGCACCTGGCCAAACGGCTGGTGACAATGCTGCACCTAACAGCAATGCTAACCCAAATGCACGTTCACGTGTTCCTGGTTTTGTTAGCTTACCAACACCTCCGGGTGCTGGCGGTAATGGCGGCGACGACGGCATTTCTGAAGTTGGTAACTAATACCACCTATTTAGTTTAAAAGCGCAGCCAATTGGCTGCGTTTTTTTGTGATTGTATTTTGCTGCTGTGTAATAATGTAAAGGCATAGTGGTTAGATATTAGTTTTCAGAAGTCAGTTTAAAGAAATAGAAGTTAGAAGTTGAAAGTCATTTTTTTAGAATTTAGTATTAACTATTTATAGGGATATAAGTGAATCGTTTTATTTTTGCTTTGTTGTGCGGCATTTTATTTTTGCTCCCTTTGCCGTTAGGCAGTTACCGCCCTTGGGCTATATTAGCAATGGGGGTGTTAATTAGCGCTACGTTTTTAACGCATTTAGTTTATAGTGCTGTAAATACTAAACACCCGTTGTACCCTCCTTTATATTCTTGGCCTGTGTTTGCTACTTTAGGCGTTGTTGCGGCTGTGTGTGCTGTGCAAATATTTACGGTGAGCGTTGACCCTTTTCAAACAAAACACATGCTGTTAAAAACCAGTTTTATGATTATGTTTTGCTGGCTTATTTTTATTTACTGCAATACGGCACAGCGTATTAAACAGCTTATTTATGCCATTATTTGTGCGGGGGTTTTTCAGGCGTTATATGCAAGTTACTTAAATTTATCGCCCGATGTAATAAGCCCTATTTTTGGCTATAAGCACACCGACCGCGCTATTGGTACATTTACGTATTCCAACTTTTTGGCTAACTTTTTAGCACTGTGTTTATGTTTGGGTATTGGTGTGTTGGTAAGCGAGTTAAAACGCGCTAGTGGTAGGCATAAACAAACGCTTAAGCAAACTTTACGGGCTTGGGCCGAAATACTTTTAAGCTCTAAAATTGTGTTACGTATTTCGTTAATTATTATTATTGTGGCGCTTATTTTAACGCGCAGCCGTATGGGTAACTCGGCCTTTTTTATTGCGTTAATGGTGGTAAGCTTTTTGGCGCTGTTTGTTTATAACAATAAACCTAAGGCGTTTAAGTTATTAATAGTGAGTTTTTTTATTATTGATTTAATCATTATTGGCGCTATTTTTGATGTTGAAAAAGTTAAGCAGCGTATTAGCGAAACCAGTATTGCGTCTGAAACGCGCGACGAGGTGGTACGCGATTCTATTCCGCTTATTTTAGATAAGCCTTTATTGGGTTCGGGCGGCGGTACGTTTTATACGGCGTTTCCTGCGTATCAGTCGGAGCCGTACTCGGGTTATTACGATAATGCCCATAACGATTATATTCAATTTGCTGTAGAGCTGGGTATACCTGCTACGGCTACTTTGGGCACGCTTATTTTGTATTGTTTGTGGTTGTGTGTGGCTACTATGCGTAAACGCAAAACGGCGTTGTTCCAGGGTGTGGCTTTTGGTTGTGCTATTGCGATTATTGATATGCTGTTGCATTCTTCGGTAGATTATTCGCTCCAAGCTGGTGCAAACTCTATGCTGTTTATGGTTATTTTATGTTTGGCGATTTTAAGTAATAAAATAGTTGTTAAACGTGTACGCAGTTTTAAATAGGTAGTTTTCAGTTTTCAGTTTTCAGTTTTCAGTTTTCAGTTTTCAAAAACACTTTATTTAGGTAAGTAGTTATATATCTAAATAATTAAACTAACACTGTGCATTGCTAAGTGATTATGTCACCACCGAGAAGTGAAGGAGAAGCCAAGGAGAAGTAATTTAAGGCTGGTAAATATTTTTTGGGTTTAACTTTGTTTATCTCTGTGTAGCGCCAGCGACTCTGTTTTCTCGGTGGTCATATTTTTTATAAATAACAAGAAGCTGCGCTTCTAACGTGAGCAAGCTCTACGTCTACAAAATAAAGTCAAACTTTACACCGTAGACGCGCAGCTTGCTGGCGTATAAAAGCAACGCTTTTACATATTTATAATTAACGCGACAGCAAGCAAGGCGCCTACAGTAAAATCAACACCCGGTATTACTAAGTGATTATGTCACCACCGAGAAGTGAAGGAGAAGCCCAGGAGCAGTGACAAAACCAATCTTTTTAACTCTGTGTAGCGCGAAGCGCCTCGGTGTGCTCTGTGGTCATATTTATAAATAACAAGAAGCTACGCTTCTAACGTGAGCAAGCTCTACGTCTACAAAATAAAGTCAAACTTTACACCGTAGACGCGCAGCTTGCTGGCGTATAAAAGCAACGCTTTTACATATTCATAATTAAAGCGCCAGCAAGCAAGGCGCCTACAGTAAAATCAACACCGTACATTGCTAAGTGATTATGTCACCACCGAGAAGTGAAGGAGAAGACAAGGAGAAGTATTTAAAGGCTGGTAAATACTTATGGATTTAACTATGTTTTTCTCTGTGTAGCGCCAGCGACTCTGTTTTCTCGGTGGTCATATTTTTTATAAATAACAAGAAGCTGCGCTTCTAACGTGAGCAAGCTCTACGTCTACAAAATAAAGTCAAACTTTACACCGTAGACGCGCAGCTTGCTGGCGTATAAAAGCAACGCTTTTACATATTCATAATTAAAGCGCCAGCAAGCAAGGCGCCTACAGTAAAATCAACACCGTACATTGCTAAGTGATTATGTCACCACCGAGAAGTGAAGGAGAAGACAAGGAGAAGTATTTAAAGGCTGGTAAATACTTATGGATTTAACTATGTTTTTCTCTGTGTAGCGCCAGCGACTCTGTTTTCTCGGTGGTCATATTTTTTATAAATAACAAGAAGCTGCGCTTCTAACGTGAGCAAGCTCTACGTCTACAATAAGGGCAATGACGGGCTTTATTTATGTTCTAGGTCGAATTCGGTGGTGTGGCCGTCGCCGTGGATGAGTTGGTATTGTGATAAGTCACCTTGCTTTAAGGTGATTAAGCTTATTGCGGAGTCGCTTACTAAATACTTTTGGCCTTCGCCTACGGTTTGGTGTTTATCTACTTCCATGTGCCAGCGTTTAGTGAAAAAGTTAAGCGGGCTTTTGGGGCCGTATAAAATAGAGTCGAGTTTATCTAATATGTTTATTAACTTACGCGGGAATTCGTTTTTAATCCCGCTTGCGGTGAGTTGCCATATACGGTTTGGGTGATCGCCAAAACGCTTTTGCACCGAAAAACAAAACGAATAATGTACATCGCCCGATAAAATAAGGGTTTCGTTTGGTGTGTCGGTGCGCCTAAACGTGTCGAGTAGTTTTTTAGCCGATCCCTCGTGTGCCATCCAGTTTTCTACGTCAACCATAAGTGGTTGGCCGCATATATTAAAAGCCGCTTGAATGGCTTCTATTGATTTAACTCCAAATACCGGCGCTGGCGACACAATAATTACTTTATCGTGGCTTAGTAGGCTTTCTTCCAGCTCGGTAAGGCGCTCCCAATCAAGCAGGCCTGATGGCTCGTTAAAATTGCTTTCGTTACGCCAGCGATGCGTGCGGGTGTCGAGCACCACGACTTTTGGTATTGTGGTTAGCTCGTAATGCCAATGGTTAAATTCGTTTAAGGGTTTATCAAACGCTTTAAGTTGCCATACATTTTTAGCACTTAAGCTTTGTTTAAATGGCGTTATTAGCGCCCCTGTTTTTGCCAGCGCGTCGTTACCCATGCCTTGGAAAAGCCAATAACTTATTAGGCCATTATTTACAATGCGTTTACTGCTAGGGTTTTGGTTTATGGCTTGCTCCCACCCTGCGGTGAGGTTCCAATCGTCGGTTACGTCGTGATCGTCAAATATCATTAACGTCGACACATTAGCAAATAACCGCTCTACCTCGCTCAGCCCTTTTGAATAACCAAGCAATGCTGACTTTTCGGCATTAAAAATACGTTGATGCTCTTGGTTTTGCCCTGTGTATTGACTGTTTTGTAAGTCAACACACTGCCACGCAGCGGCACTTAAATTAAGCAGGTATAAAGCAACGTATTCTTCAAAATGAATAAGGTGGTTAAAGGCTTTAACGCTTGAAAAATGCGGCTCGTCTTTTTTAAGCCAATAACCCACACCGAGCTTTGAACGTTTTTGCCACGGCGTTTTAGGTAAAAAATGATGCCGATTATAAAGCTGTTCGTTTAACTGCTCTGGTAGCGGCAACGCCATGGGTTGTTCTTTATAAATACCTAACTTTTCAATAAGCTGATGAATTACCAATAGCATAGGCCCTGCTACATCGTCGGCGTAAACTTGGTCGCCGCTTAAAAGCAGTAGTTGTGCACCGGGCGTATTTTGGCTGCGCTGAGTGCTTTGCCATTGGCTTGCGGTGACTAGGCTGTCTTTTGCGGGGTGATGCGCGTTACGGCACGAGCCATGAAGTATGCTGTTTAGCGTATTAGGTATTACAAATGCTGGGGCTGAATGATTGTTATAAGCCCATGCTGATAAATCAATCTCATTGCCATCAATTAGTAATTGATAGGCCAGTAAGGTGTCGAGCACAAAAGGCGCGTTGGTAGGTTTAATTACCACATAGTGCAAAAACAAGCGCTCGCCCAAAGCAATAGTTTGTTGCTCGCTCACACTTTGCGTATTAAGTATGTTTATTTGGCACTGTGCGGGTTTTGACGTTGCAAACACTATGCACACGCCTGTTTGCTCAGCACGGCGCACCATTGGCCCCATAAGTAAAATAGGAAGTTGCGCCGCGTGAGTGCTCATAATATTAGCCTTTAGCTGCTAATTTAAATAGCGAGTAAAAGTTATCGGTGGTGGCTTTTGCCAGCTCGTTAAAACTAATGCCTTTTAACTCACTAATGTAATAGGCTACGTCTTGCACGTAAGCGGGTTGGTTAGTTTGCCCACGGTGTGGCACCGGTGCTAAATACGGCGAATCGGTTTCTATTAGTAGTCGGTCGAGTGGAATTTGCTTTACCACGTTTTTAAGCTCTACCGCATTTTTAAACGTTACAATACCCGAAATAGAAATATAAAAACCCATATCGATGGCTTTTTTAGCCATGTCCCAGTCTTCTGTAAAACAGTGCAGTACGCCGCCGCAGTTTTCGGCTTTGTGCTCACGCATTAGGTTTATGGTGTCGGCGCGGGCGTCGCGTGTATGTATTATTAGTGGCTTTTGTAGTTCGTTAGCCACCTCAATGTGGCCTACAAAACTGGCTTGCTGCACGGCATGGGTGTCTTTTGCGTAGTAGTAATCAAGCCCCGTTTCGCCTATGGCGACTACTTTATTGTGTGATGCTAAATCAGTTAATTGCTGTTTGTTAAGCGCGTCTTTTTGATCGAGCGGATGCACGCCACACGAGGCAGATACATCGTCGTAGTGCTTAATTTTATCAAGCATACTTGGAAACTGGTCAAGCGTTACGCTTACACACAAAAAATGTTCAACCTGTTTGGCGCGTGCTTGGTCTAGCACTTGGTCTAGGTTTAAATCGAGTTTATCAAAATCAAGACGGTCTAAATGGCAATGCGAATCTACAATCAAAATTGATCCTGTTTTTTACTACATGGTGTAAGTTGGATTACCGGAGTTTAACATAGTCCCCAGTAGTTTTTCGATCTTGGAATTTAGGTTTGTTTTGTCGTCTAAAAAGCTAATACCTATACCTGGTGGATTTGAGCTTTGCGCACCTTGTGGGGTGATCCACGCAACTTTGCCGGTTACTATGTCGTCTTCGAGTGCGTCGGGAAGGGTTACACGTAACGCCAGCGAGTGCCCTACTTCGTAACGCATGTTAGTGCGCACAAATAAGCCGCCTTTTTTTAAGTAAGGCATGTAACAGCGATATAATTCGTCTAGGTCGTCTATATCTACTAATAGCTCTTGCATGGTTAATCCTTTTATTTATTACGTAAAATGTACGCTAATCGCGATACGGCGAGCGGTAAATTAAGGCCAAGAATTTTTGTGTTATTTTGCAAAAATTCGCTGAGTGCTTGCTGCGCCTCTTGATACGCTTCAAAGCTCATACCTTGTAATAATTGCTGTTTTAATTGCTCGCTTAAAAACAAAGTAAATATACGAACCAGCTCCGGTTGTTTATTTATTATATCTACTAACGCTTTGAAATTATGGCTTTGTTTAAACTCAGTTGCAAACTTATAGAGGGTATCTATATTTTGTAGCTGGTTTTGCTCTTGCCATTGTTTTACTTGTAATGGCTGGCTATAAAAAAGCGGTAGCCAAGAGTAATTTTGTATTTGTAACGACTCAAGCCATTGCTGCGCTAATTGCGTACTGGTTACTTTTACGTCGGTTTTAGCACATCGGCTTAAAATTGTGGCTGGCAGTTGTGCGGGCTGGCTTGTGGTTAATATTAAAAAACGGCTATTGCTTGGCTCTTCCAGTGTTTTTAACAAGGCGTTAGCCGCTGCCATGGTCATTTTTTCGCAGTTTTCTATTACCACTACTTTGTTGCCATTTTGCGCCGCAGAGTGGTTCATAAAGTCGCTTATGGCGCGTATGTCGTCTACGCCAATGCTTTGCCCGTCTACCTGGGTTAGGCGCTTGTCGGGGTGTGTGCCAGCAAGGTTTAGTGAGCAACTTTTACATTGCCCACATGGCGCTAAAATACTGTTTGGTGCGGCTGTTTGCTGCGTAATATTTTGGCATAACAAGGCATTGGCTAGCTCGTCACTTAAGGCAAACTTTCCTACCCCCACAGGCCCACAAAACAATTGGGCATGATGAAAACGCTGACCACGAAAGCTTTGTGCTAAGTGTTGCTGTGTTTCATATAGCCATGGCAAAGACATGTTATTTTAGCTCTTCAAAAAAAGTGCGTAATACGTTTGTGATATCGCGATGTACTTTATCAATTTCTTGATTGGCATCTACAGTTTTAATTGAGTTGTCGTCGCTTGCAAGCTCTAGGTAGCGCATGCGTGTGCGCTGAAAAAACTCAATGGCTTCTTGTTCTATGCGGTCAAGTTCGCCACGCCCTTTAGCGCGCTCTAGGCCTATTACTGGGTCTATGTCGAGGTAAATGGTTAAGTCGGGCTTTAGCCCTTTTAATACCATAGACGACAACGACGCCAGTGTATTTGAGCTAATGCCACGCCCGCCGCCTTGATACGCCTGCGACGATAAATCGTGGCGATCGGCTAATATCCATTTACCTTGCTCAAGCGCTGGGTTTATTACGTTATGCATTAGCTGCGAACGTGCGGCGTACATAATGAGTAACTCAGTTTCGAACGCTATTTCTTCTTTGTGCTCGGCTTTTACCAAGGTGCGTAACGACTCGGCTAATGGTGTGCCGCCGGGTTCGCGTACGTTGATGTACTCAATTTGTTTTTTGTTTAAAAAGTCTTGGCAAAGTGAAATAGCGGTTGATTTACCCGCGCCCTCAAGGCCTTCTACTACTATAAATTTTGGTTTCATAAACACGTTAATTCTTTTTATTTAAAATATAGGTTTTAACTGCCGCGTTATGTTGTTTTAACGTGGTAGAAAATTGGTGGCTGCCATCGCCTTTTGCTACAAAGTAAACATACTCGCTTTGTGGCGGGTTTACCGCCGCTAAAATAGCTTCTTTTGATGGCATAGCTATTGGCGTTGGCGGTAATCCATCAATACGGTAGGTATTGTATGGCGTATGATTGCGTAAATCTTTGTATTTAATATCGCCGTCAAAGTTTTCACCCAGGCCGTATATTACGGTTGGATCGGTTTGTAGGCGCATTTTTGTGTTTAACCTATTAACAAAAACCGAGGCAATTAACGGGCGCTCGCTGGCTAAAGCGGTTTCTTTTTCAATAATTGAAGCCATTATGAGTGCCTCGTACGCGGTGTTGTAAGGTAAATTGTCAGCGCGTTGCTGCCATGCTTCGTTTAGTGTTTGTTGCATAGTGTGTGCTGCACGTTTTAATACACTGCTTGCGGTATCGTTATGCTGGTAGTGATAGGTATCTGGAAACAACCAGCCCTCAAGCAATGTTTCTTCATTTATAATTTGCTTACCTAACTCGTTTAACTTTAGATCGTTATTTAAATTTGGCGCATTTTTAATATTTGCTATTACATCGCGCAGCGCTTGGCCTTCAATAATGGTAAAGCTAAAGCTGATTTGTTGACCTTGGTTTATTTTTTTTATGTTGTTAATGACACTGGTATTTGAAAGCCCGTAAAGCCCTGCTTTTAAATCGGTTAGCGTGGGATCAAGCTTTGCAATAACTTGGTAACGCCAGCAGCTTTCAACCCAGTTATTTGCTTGCCACTGTTGGCATAGTTTATTAAAACCGGTGCCTTTTTTAACCTCAAATTGCGTGTTTTCGCTTACTTTTAGTGGGCTTTGCAGGGTTGCCTGTAACTGCTGATAGCCAATAGCGGTGCTAATAATCGCTAAAAATGCGACTGATAAAATAACTTTTAACACTCAGCCTCCTTGGCTATTAATTGGGTTAATAATGTATTGCTATGCGCTACATTAAAACTTTGCTGCTGTATACGTTTAACAGGTACGGCGTGCATTAAACTATTACATATAAATACCGCATCGGCCTCTGTTAAATCGTTTACGGTAATGTGTTTAAACTCAACCGTTAATTTATCACATAACGCTTGCAGATAAACGCCCTTTATACCGCATTCATTAAGCTTTGGCGTAAATAATTTATCGTTTTTAATGGCAACTATATTGGCTGCTGACGCTTCAATAACATGGTTGTTGTAGTCGAGCACTAGTACGTCGTCGCAATTTTGCGTTTGCATGGCGTTTTTAATGAGTACTTGCTCTAGCCTGTTTAGGGTTTTTAGCCCTGCGAGCAATGGCTGAGCCGCTAATTTTATTGGGCTTATTTCAAGGCTTAGTCCTTGCTCTGCAAGCGAGTGATAATGTGCAGGGTATTCAAGTACGCTTACTATAATGGTTAAATTACACTCACTTGGTAAGCCATACCCTCGCCCGCCTTCACCACGCGTTACGAGTATTTTTAATACACCCGTTTGTTTTTGGTTTACTTGGTTATGTAGGTGTTGTTCTAGTGAATTAAAGTCGAGTTCAGGAAAGGCTAAGCGCTTTGCGCATTCAGCCAAGCGTGCTTTATGGTGGTGCCAATATTCAACTTGGCCATTTACAATTTTTGCCGTTGTAAAAAAGCCATCGCCATAGTTTAAGCCCCTGTCGCTTGTGCTAACGGCGTTTGATTTACTGGCGTTGATGATTGTTTGCGTATTATTTATTATTTTTTGCATATAAAAAAAGCCCAGTTAAACAACTGAGCTCTTATAAAGTGGTTCGTTGTTAAAAAAGATTATACCTTTTTAAATAGCAACGAGCCATTAGTACCACCAAAGCCAAATGAGTTACACAGTGAATAATCTAGTTTTGCATCGCGTGCTGTATGTGCAATGTAATCTAGGTCACAGCCTTCATCTGGGTTATCAAGGTTAATAGTAGGCGACACTTTTTGATCTTTTAGTGACAATATCGACACAATTGATTCAACCGAGCCGGCTGCACCCAGTAAGTGACCCATCATCGATTTAGACGAGCCTACCATTACGTCTTTTGCTGCATTACCAAATATAGACTTAACTGCGGCTGTTTCGGCTTTGTCGCCTGCGTTGGTCGATGTACCGTGGGCGTTTATGTAACCTACTTGCTCTGCATTTACTCGCGCATCTTTTAATGCGTTTTCCATTGCAAGGGCTGCACCGGCACCGTCTTCTGGAGGGGATGTCATGTGGAATGCATCGCCACTCATACCAAAACCTACTAGTTCGGCATAAATGTTAGCACCACGTGCTTTTGCGTGTTCATATTCTTCAACAACTACAACACCAGCACCGTCAGACAGTACAAAACCGTCACGGTCTTTATCCCACGGGCGTGATGCGGCTTGTGGGTCGTCGTTACGAGTTGATAATGCTCTGGCTGCGTTAAAGCCACCCATGCCAATAGGTGTACAGGCTTTTTCTGCTCCACCAGCAACCATTGCATCGGCATCGCCGTAGGCAATCATACGTGCGGCATGGCCAATGTTATGCAAACCTGTAGTACACGCAGTTACAATTGAAATATTAGGGCCACGCAGTCCGTACATTATTGATAAATGACCCGAGATCATATTAATAATGGTAGAAGGCACATAAAATGGAGATAGTTTACGTGGGCCACTGTTAAGTAACTTAACGTGGTTTTCTTCAATTAGCGTTAGGCCACCAATACCAGAACCAACAGCAACACCAATGCGCGTTGCATTTTCTTCTGTGATTTCTAGGCCGGAATCTTTAAAGGCTTGAACACCCGCTGCTAAACCATATTGGATAAATAAATCCATTTTTTTTGCATCTTTAGGTGGCATATAAGCCGATGCATCAAAGTCGTTGATTAAACCAGCGAACTTTGTTCCAAATTTTGATGTGTCAAAGTGTGTTATTGTTTGTATACCACTTTTAGCATCTAATAAGCCTTGCCAGGTTGATTGAACATCATTGCCTAGCGGCGTCAACATTCCTAAGCCAGTTACGACGACACGACGTTTAGCCACGGTTTGCCTCCAATAAGGGATATTTATAATTTTATTAAAATTTTAACCATTTTAATTTTTAAATGGCTTTTTTAATCCAATTAGATTCACAAGGGGATTAATACCCAAGCAACCTCAAAGTGCGAGTCTCAAACTTGTTTGACAACACATAACGCAAACAAAATTAATGTTAGTTAAATTTGGGGAGTTAAGGTTTGATATTTGAATCATGAACTTTGAGGTGGTTTGAATACATAGATTAAAGGCAGCGAATGCTGCCTTTAATATACAATGATTACTCAGCGTGAGCTGTTACGTAATCGATTGCGCTTTGAACTGTAGTGATCTTTTCAGCTTCTTCATCTGGGATCTCAGTGTCAAACTCTTCTTCTAGAGCCATTACTAGTTCTACAGTATCAAGAGAATCTGCACCTAGGTCATCTACGAAAGAAGATTCGTTTTTAACTTCTTCTTCTTTAACACCTAGTTGTTCAATGATAATTTTTTTTACGCGTTCTTGGATATCGCTCATTCTTCTTTCCTTTATTAAAACGCCAATGCGTTATTTTCAGATTGCGGGGTAGTTTACGCCGCATAATTCTCTGATTCAATGATTTGACCGTAAATAATTGTCTGGTCAAACCTCTGAGTGAGTGTTTTCCCTGTTATCGCTTATTTTAATAGCAATTTCAAGTATGTTTAAAGCAAGTTCACAAATAATTCAATGTTTTTTAGTGAATTAACCAACTTAATTTTAATCTTTTAAAGGCTATATGGTTATTAAACCATATACATCGCGCCATTTACATGCAAAGTTTCACCTGATACATACGCAGCCGCGTCAGATGCTAAATAACACACTGCCGCTGCAATTTCGTCAGGTTGACCTAAACGACCCGCCGGTACATTAGCGAGTGTGGCTGCTTTTTGGTCATCGGTTAGCTCGTTAGTCATATCTGTTTGAATAAAACCCGGTGCAATCACGTTTACTGTAATACCACGCGAGGCCACTTCACGTGCGAGCGACTTAGAAAAACCAATTACACCCGCTTTAGCCGCAGCGTAGTTGGCTTGACCTGCATTACCCATAGTGCCCACAACCGAGCCAATATTGATAATACGGCCGTTCTTTTTCTTCATCATTGGGCGTAAAACAGCCTTAGATAAACGGAAAATAGAGCTTAGGTTGGTGTCGATAATATCGTCCCATTCAGCTTCTTTCATACGCATAAGTAAGTTGTCACGCGTGATACCTGCATTATTTACGAGTACGTCAATATCGCCTAAGTCGGCTTTTATTGCCGCCAAAGTAGCCTCAATTGAAGCAGGATCGGTGACGTTTAATGCATAACCTTTACCGTTATCACCTAAATACTCACTAATGTTAGCCGCACCCGACTCGCTTGTTGCTGTACCGGCTACTTTTGCGCCTTGTGCAACCAACATAGTTGCAATTGCTTTACCAATACCACGGCTTGCGCCAGTAATTAGGACAACTTTGCCCTCTAAAGAAAATAAGTTAGACATTGTTATATACTCTTATTTAGCTGTATCAATTGAAGCGGCGTCGTTTACTGAGCCACATACCATTGCTTTATCAATTCGTTTTGCCAGGCCTGTTAATACTTTACCTGGGCCAAATTCGTAGCTTTGCGTTATACCTTGGGCGACTAATGCTTGCACTGTTTCTGTCCAGCGTACTGGGCTGTATAATTGGCGAACGAGTGCATCTTTAATCGCGTCAGCTGAACTTTCTGCTTTTACATCTACATTATTAATTACATCACACTTAGGTGTATTAAATGTTAAAGCGGCTAAATCTGCTGCCAATTTATCTGCCGCAGGCTTCATTAGTTCACAATGCGAAGGCACGCTAACCGATAGCGGTAATGCGCGTTTTGCGCCGGCTTCTTTACAGGCTACTGATGCTCTATCTACAGCCGCTTTATGCCCCGCTATTACAACTTGACCGGGTGAATTGTAGTTAACTGGCGATACAACCTCGCCTTGCGCAGATGCTGCACACGCCGCTTTAATTTCGTCGTCGCCTAAACCAATAATAGCGGCCATAGAGCCCACACCTGCTGGTACGGCTTCTTGCATGTACAAGCCACGGTTTTCAACCAATTTAACCGCTTCGCTTAAGCTAATTACGTTACTACATACTAGTGCTGAATATTCACCTAAGCTGTGCCCTGCCATTACAACATCGGCGTCTGGGTTTTTAGCTAACCAGTCGCGATAAATCGCAACACTTGCTGTTAATAATGCAGGTTGAGTTCGGTGGGTTTCGTTTAGTTTTTCTTCTGGACCGTTAAGAACTAACGCTGCTAAGTCGTATCCCAATGCGGTTGATGCTTCTGCAAACGTTGATTTTACAATGTCAGAGGTTTCTAGGAGCGCTTGTAACATACCTACGCTTTGCGAACCTTGACCTGGGAATAGAAGTGCAATTTTTTGTGCCATACTTTGCTCTTTTTAATTAAACAAATAAATAATTAAATACACGGCACATCAATTTACTGATTGGCCACCGTGTCTTTAGAATGTGTTTTTTCGAAAATAGCGGCTATTTTAGTGGGAAGTTGGCGTTCAACTTCTTTTACCGCTTCATCGATTGCTGCTTGAAATGCTTTAGCTGAGGCATTTCCATGGCTTTTAACGACAATACCGCGCAATCCTACCAGAGAAGCACCGTTATACTGGTCGGGGTTCACCCTTTTATAGAGTTTTTTTATGATTGGGCTAAGCATAAACGCCATACATTTATATAAAAGGTGTTTTTCGAGGGCTTTTGAGAACTTATTCATGATAAGTTTGGCAATGCCTTCACAGGTTTTAAGGGCAACGTTGCCAACAAACCCTTCACATACAATAACGTCGGCCTTGCCTGTAAAAATATCGCTGCCTTCACTGTAGCCAATATAATTTATATGCGGACTTTGCTGCATTAATTGTGCAGCGTGTTTTATGTCGTCGTGGCCTTTTATGTCTTCGGCACCAATGTTTAATAAACTTACCCGTGGGTTATCACAGCCAAGCGCTTGGCCTGCAACCACTGAGCCCATTAAACCAAATTGGTAGAGTATTTCGCTATCGCAATGTACGTTGGCGCCTAGGTCGAGCAAATAAACTGGATTTTTACGCTCTGTAGGTACAGATGAAATAAGTGCGGGGCGTTTTACACCGGGCAACATTTTTAATACGTAATGCGCCATAAAAAATAATGCGCCAGTATTACCTGAACTTACACATGCTTTAGCCTCGCCTGATTTAACTAAATCAAGGGCAACGCGCATTGAAGAATCTTTTTTTGAACGCACGGCAACAGCAGGTTCGCAGGCATTAGTGACTATTTCACTACAATGACGAATTATAAGTCTTGGATGAGATAAAGAATCGAGGGATTCGAGTTCTTTAGATATAACTTGCTCGTTACCACACAGAATAAGTGTAAGGTTGGCGTGAGCGTTTACTGCACTAACAGCAGCAGGAATAGATGAACGGGGGCCGTAATCGCCCCCCATCATATCTAACGCTATGGTTAGATTATTCAGCATCAAAGCAATCTCTTAGTTAGAAATTACTTGAACGCCTTTGTAGTAACCGTCAGCAGTTACATGGTGACGACGATGAGTCTCACCTGAAGTTTGGTCAACTGTTAAAGTTGGACCGTTGATCGCATCGTGTGAACGGCGCATGCCGCGTCTTGCACGAGACTTTTTGCTTTTTTGTACAGCCATTAGTCTTCTCCTAAGAATCTTTCTTAAGTTGTTTCAAAATATCAAATGGATTTGGTTTATCATCTTCCGCTTTTAATACACCAAAGCTGGCAGGCTTTGACGAGTAATTGCACGAAGCTTCGTTGTGTGTAGGCACTAATGGCACCGCTAAAATTAGTTCGTCTTCGATTAACTCAAACACGTTAATTTCACCGTTTTCATCAAGCGCTACTTCATCGTAGTCTTCTGGAAGATCATCCGACTCAGCATCCAAACCAACAGGCGAATACATAAAGTCTTGATCCAAATCCAACCCTAAATCATCATTACAACGTTGACAAGTTACAGTTACGTGTGTGGACAAATTGCCGCTAATCACAACTAAACCTTGCTCATCGTTTTTGCACTGAATTTTTACCGCTATTTCACCTACTTCTTCCTGTACAACACCTCGTAAACGAGTCAGTTTTTCAAGCGGTACAATACCATCGTATGATAAACGGTGTTGCGCTGCTTTCCCAGGATGAAGAGTGAAGGGAATTTTTACCTTTTGCATAGGGGCTGCATCATATAGATAGTTAGTTTGTTAGTCAAAGTAAAAAACCATTTTTACTAGGTTTTTCACGTGTTTTACTCACGGATCTGATTTATCCTAACTCAATCTGATTTATCTTAGGAAAACCACTCATGAAGCACCCGCTTATTTTAGCCTCAAGCTCGCCTTTTAGGCAGTCTTTATTACAAAAATTTAATTTACCGTTTGAAACCTTTTCGCCAGACGTTGATGAGTCAGCTCTTGAAAACGAGACACCTCATGACCTAGTTAAGCGTTTAAGTGCACTAAAAGCTGCTGAATCTATTAAACATTTTAACAATGGTTTAGTCATTGGTTCTGATCAAGTGGCTGTGTTTAATGATCAAATATTAGGTAAACCGCACAATAAAGAAAACGCCGTAAAACAATTAAGCTTATTTAGTGGACAAACCGTAACTTTTTTAACGGGATTATGTGTTTTTGATATTCAAAGTGGGCAAAGCAAAACTGTTGTTGAGCCATTTAATGTGACCTTTAAAACACTCACAACAGCACAAATTAGCGCATACTGCGATGCAGAACAGCCTTATAACTGTGCGGGTAGCTTTAAAAGTGAAGGACTCGGCATTTGTTTATTTGAAAAACTAAGCGGTGACGATCCTAATAGTTTGATTGGTTTACCACTCATTAAACTCAGCCAATTATTAGCTGAGTTTAATGTTGATGTATTGAGCCTACAAACTAAATAACATGCACTTTAGGTATTAGCCCATTAAAACCTGTTGCAACTGTTGGTAGCTATCGACTGTTGCAATTGGGTTAAACTCACTTAATTGCTGCGCATTGTGTACCCCCATGGTTACACCAATGCTATCTATGTTTGCAGCTTGTGCCATTTTCAAGTCGATTTGTGTATCGCCTATCATGAGAGCTTCATTGGCACTTACGCCAAGCTCAGCTAGTAATTGATAAAGCATATCGGGTGAGGGTTTAGATTGCGCGTCGTCGCTGGTGCGGGTTGCACTAAAAAAATGCCTCAGCTGGCTTTCATCTAACAAGCGTTCTAAGCCGTCTCTTCCTTTACCAGTTGCAATAGCAAGTACTGCCCCGTTTTGTTTGAGGGCATTGAGTACGTTTGCTACATCATCAAATACAGGTGTGGCTGTTGAGTCAACTTTATAATGTGCCTTGTATGCATTGATTAGTGCGGTTTGCTTTGTTGGGTGATTGGGAAATAACACCGCCATTGCCTTTTCAAGCGACAGCCCAATAATATTTTTTATTGCGATGTCACTTGGCGGAGAAATGCTTAAGGACTCTGCACTGTACTTAATACAATTAACTATTTTGCCAATTGAGTCCATAATGGTGCCATCCCAATCAAAAATAATTAATTTGTATTGTTTACTGGACATACATTAAGACTCTTTAGCTGCACGTAATTTTAATAAGCAGTTGCTAAGTGCTTTATCAAGGGGTGCCTCAACGCGCATGGTGGTTTCGTTTTTAGGGTGATAAAAACTTAAATCGTGGGCGTGTAAAAATAAGCGATTTAAACCTACTTTGCGCATTCCTGCGTCAAACGCTTGGTCACCGTATTTATCGTCGCATGCAATTGGATGCCCTTTACATTGTGTGTGTACGCGAATTTGATGCGTTCGCCCTGTTACTGGCGACGCTTGTACAAGTGAACATTCGTTAAAACGCTCTAGTACTTTAAAACGAGTATGCGACGGTTTGCCTTCAACATTGTCTACGCGTACAACCCGCTCGCCCGATTTAAGTGTATTTTTGCGCAGGCCTTCGGTTACATTTTTAGTTTTACCATCCCACTGCCCGTCAACTAGCGCCCAGTAGTTTTTTTCCATGGTTTTTTCACGAAGTTGTTCATGCAACGATGTTAAAACAGAGCGACGTTTTGAAATAAGTAAACACCCCGATGTGTCGCGGTCAAGCCTGTGCACAAGCTCAAGGTTACGCTCTTCTGGGCGAAGTACGCGCAGCGCTTCTATTAGGCCATAACTTAAGCCACTGCCGCCATGTACTGCCATGCCCGACGGTTTATTTATGACAATAAGGTATTTGTCTTCAAATAAAATATCGTCTTCAAGGCGCGTTACTTTATCTAGCTTTGAAGGTACAAACTCTTCGCGCTCTGCCACTTTTATAGGTGGAATACGGACAATGTCGTCTAACTGTAATTTATACACTGGCTTAATGCGCTTTTTATTTACACGCACCTCGCCTTTTCTAAGAATTTTGTAGATTGCGCTTTTAGGCACCCCTTTTAAATGGGTAATAAGAAAGTTATCAATTCGCTGACCTAAATGGTCTTCGTTGATCGTGACAAAAGATACTTGTAAGCCGGTTTTTTCTGACATTGCCTAATCACTGATTTAAGTAAAATAATTTAGTTGCTAACACTGTTATAATAGTGGGATAATCAGCAGCGCAAATATTTAGTATTTGCAAATAACAACGGTGCTTTTTAACTTAACACATTAAAACATTCGTGATGCACATTCTGGGTAGCCGATCATACAGATCCGAGTTAAGTTTTCCAAAGCTTTTATACATACCTAGTAAACACGTGCGGTCAACTAACAGCAATGCGCGTAATATATTGCAGGTTAAGTTTGAACATGAAGTGGTTTTTGATGCGATTGAAAAAGCAATGAACAGATAATTTGTCTGATAGTGACGGCGTAAAAAACGCCGTTCAGCAACTGCTCAATTATTGTAGTACCGTAAAGCAGCTTATTTAGAACTAAAAAAATCTAATAAATAAGTATTCATTAACATCGGCAGCGAATTTTGCTCTTAAACCGGGATTTAGCAATACATCATTGTACTGCTCACCAACTTAATGAGCCCTACGCACCTAATATGAATGACATTTAGTAAGATTGATATGACAGGCCGACTTCTGGGTAAAACTTGTAGACGTAGCTGAAAAGCCGACAGTTTTAACACCCTTAAGAATTTAATAGCGTTTTAGTACGCTATTGTTTGCCAGCATTTAAAAAATACTGCTAACGAAAATACAGAGCCGTTCCGTTAAAGACCCAGTCGTGAGGCTGCATATTCTAAAAATAGGAACAACTGAACAGGCGAGAAAACATCGTCATGTCAGCGACATAATTTAATAGAGTAACAATATGAAACGTATGCTAATCAATGCAACGCAGCAAGAAGAAATGCGCGTAGCACTGGTTGATGGCCAGCGCCTATATGATTTAGATATAGAAAGCCCAGGTCACGAACAGAAAAAAGCCAATATTTACAAAGGCAAAATCACACGTATTGAACCATCTTTAGAAGCAGCATTTGTTGATTACGGTGCTGATCGTCATGGTTTCCTTCCTTTAAAAGAAATTGCCCGCACTTACTTCCCTGCTGGTTACACTTTCAATGGCCGTCCGAATATTCGTGACGTGATCAAAGAAGGTCAAGAAGTAATAATTCAAGTTGATAAAGAAGAACGTGGCCAAAAAGGCGCGGCGTTAACTACTTTCATCAGCGTTGCTGGTAGTTACTTAGTACTAATGCCTAACAACCCTCGTGCTGGCGGTATTTCTCGCCGTATAGAAGGTGATGAGCGCACCGAACTTAAAGAAGCGCTTGGCCGTTTAGAATTACCTAAAGGTATGGGCTTAATTGTGCGTACTGCAGGTGTTGGTAAATCGTTTGAAGAATTAAATTACGATTTAAAAGCGTTATTAGTCCACTGGGAAGCAATTAGACAAGCTGCCGACAGTGCTAAAGCACCGTTCTTAATTCACCAAGAAAGCAACGTGATTTTCCGTGCGATTCGTGATTATTTACGTCGTGATATTGGCGAAATTTTAATTGATAAGCCACGTGTTTTTGAAGAAGCTAAAGCGCACATAGAGCGTTTTCGTCCTGACTTTATGAGCCGTGTTAAGCTTTACCAAGGCGATACGCCGTTATTTACGCATTACCAAATTGAAAGCCAAATTGAGTCTGCGTTCCAACGTGAAGTCCGTCTTCCTTCTGGTGGTTCAATTGTTATTGACCCAACAGAAGCGCTTACGTCTATCGATATCAACTCGTCTAAAGCAACAAAAGGCGGCGATATTGAAGAAACAGCACTGAATACCAACCTAGAAGCGGCTGATGAAATTGCACGTCAATTACGTTTACGCGACTTAGGTGGCTTAATTGTTATAGATTTCATCGATATGACACCGCCACGTCACCAGCGTGAAGTAGAAAACCGCTTAAAAGACGCTGCTCGCCCAGATCGTGCTCGTGTACAAATTGGTAAAATTTCTCGCTTTGGTTTACTTGAAATGTCGCGTCAGCGTCTTCGCCCTTCACTCGGTGAAGCTAGCCAAGGTGTGTGTCCTCGTTGTAGTGGCCAAGGTACAGTTCGCTCTAATGAGTCGATTGCGCTGTCTATCCTTCGTTTAATTGAAGAAGAAGCAATAAAAGACAACACAGCACAAGTAAATGCACAAGTACCTGTCGCCGTGGCTGCTTACTTGTTAAACGAGCAACGTCGAAGTGTTCACCGCATTGAAAAGCATCATAAATGTGATGTAGTGATTATTCCTAATCAACATATGGAAACACCACACTACGAAGTAATGCGCTTGCGTAAAGATGAAACACTTGAAACCGTAAGTTACGAGCAAGTTGTTGCGCCTGAGCAAGAAGTGTTCGAAATGTCGAAGTCGCCTGTAGCACCTGTTCGTGAAGAGCCTATGCTTAAGGGTGTTGTTATGCCTTCAAGCCCTGCTCCACAAGCTGCGCCGGCACCAGCAGCTAAACCTGCAGCCGTAGCCGCTAAAGAAGAAGCAGGTTTATTTACTGTACTTGCTAACTGGTTTAAATCTATTTTTGCTAGCGAAACACCTGAGCAGAAAAAAGAAGCCGTTGAAAAGCAACAAGAAGAATCACGCAATAATACGCGCCGTGGAAACGATAATCGTCGTCGTAATAATAATCAGCGTCGTCGTAATAATCCACGTTCTAAACAGCGTACGGACCATAATACTGATGAAGTAGAAACAAAAACTAGTTCACCAGCAACGAACGAGAACCAAGAGAAAAACGAAAACCGCAACAAGCGTCGTCGTAATTCTAACTCGCGTAAGCGCCCTGAAAACAAAGCTGATAAAGATCAAGCTAAAGCGACAGACGCGCCAGCAAAAGCAAGTACTGATACCAATGTAGCGGAAGCGCCTAAAGAGCAAAAGCCTAAGGTTCGTCGTCAACGTCGTAACGTTCGTAAGAAAGTACGTATTCAAGACGAAAACGCTGAGCAACTACAAGCAACTGATCAAACGCCTGTTGAAGCAGCTGCAGTAGAAGAAAAGCCGCAGGTTCAGCCAAAACCTGAAGTTCAAGAAAAGCCGGTAGCCGCTGAAAAGCCTACACCTGTAAAAGAAGAAAAAGTTGAGACTGTTGAGTCGAAAGATGAAACTGTAGACACTGAAGAAGAACAAACACGTACACGTTCACGTCGTTCTCCTCGTCATCTTCGTGCATCGGGTCAGCGTCGTCGTCGCCCAGAAGGCGAAAATGCTGAAAGTAAATCTGATGAAGCCCCTGCTTTTGTGCCAGTTGCTGACCAAGCTGCTGCAGAGTACGAAGCAGAACTAAAAGCAAAATCGGAAAAAACGGCTGTTGACGCATCTGAGCAGGTTGAACAAGCCGTTGCTGTTGAAGATTTAGCTAAGGTTGAAGTGGCTCAAGAGCCAGTTAAAGCTGCAGAACCAGTGCAAGCTGAAGAACCAGTTAAAGCTGAAGAGCCAGTTAAAGCTGAAGAACCAGTGCAAACTGAAGAACCAGTGAAAACTGAAGAGCCAGTTAAAGCTGAAGAACCAGTGAAAACTGAAGAACCAGTGCAAGCTGAAGAACCAGTACAAGCTGAAGAACCAGTGAAAACTGAAGAACCAGTGAAAACTGAAGAGCCAGTTAAAACTGAAGAACCAGTGCAAGCTGAAGAATCAGTGCAAGCTGAAGAACCAGTACAAGCTGAAGAGCCGTCTTTAGAAGCTGAGGCTGTGCCTGTTACAGCTGCTGAAACACCTGTAGAAGCCAAAGAAGCACCAGTGGTTGAAAAAGCGACTGAAGCAACTTTAAATTCTAAAACAGTGATCACTAAAGGACACGCAAGTGCGCCAATGGCACAACCTGCTCCAGCAGCAGACAGTGAAGTAAAACATGTACCAGCGGCTATGGCTCACGATAAACGTGAACTTATCCCTGATAGTGGTTTACGCGCAGGCTCAATTAAACCTGCTGGTCGTGCAAGTTCTGCAATGACAAAAACATTAAGCGCTGATTAGTAAATAGCACTTAATTTAAAAGCCCCGCTATTTTAAATAGCGGGGCTTTTTTGTTTTTAGTGAAGCTTTCCCTAAGTCTACAGAATACAATAACGAGAAGCTGCGCTTCTAACGTGATCAAGTTCAACGCCTACAAAATCAACCTACACTAAAGCATAAACCCTGTACGCGTGAAGCTTGCTCACGCAAAATTGTTTAAAAAGTGATTTTTTCACCACCGAGAAGTGAAGGAGAAGCCAAGGAGTAGTGATTTAAGGGCTACTGTCTTCTCTGTGTAGCGCGCAGCGCCTCGGTGTTCTCGGTGGTAGTATTATATTTATAAGAAACTGCGCTTAAGAAAAATGAAAAAAGGCTTAATTTTACTTGTCTGCTCATTTGCCCCTCATTTACTACTCTTTGTGTAATTAAGATCTTTAAAATTTGAAGCTGCGCTTCTAACGTGATCAAGTTCAACGCCTACAAAATCAACCTACACTAAAGCATAAACCCTGTACGCGTGAAGCTTGCTCACGCAAAATTGTTTAAAAAGTGATTTTTTCACCACCTAGAAGTGAAGGAGAAGCCAAGGAGTAGTGATTTAAGGGCTACTGTCTTCTCTGTGTAGCGCGCAGCACCTCTGTGTTCTCGGTGGTAGTATTATATTTATAAGAAACTGCGCTTAAGAAAAATGAAAAAAGGCTTAATTTTACTTGTCTGCTCATTTGCCCCTCATTCACTCCTCTTTGTGTAATTAAGATCTTTAAAATTTGAAGCTGCGCTTCTAACGTGATCAAGTTCAACGCCTACAAAATCAACCTACACTAAAGCATAAACCCTGTACGCGTGAAGCTTGCTCACGCAAAATTGTTTAAAAAGTGATTTTTTCACCACCGAGAAGTGAAGGAGAAGCCAAGGAGTAGTGATTTAAGGGCTACTGTCTTCTCTGTGTAGCGCGCAGCGCCTCGGTGTTCTCGGTGGTAATATTATATTTATAAGAAATAAGAAACTGCGCTTAAGAAAAATGAAAAAAGGCTTAATTTTACTTGTCTGCTCATTTGCCCTTCATTCACTCCTCTTTGTGTAATTAAGATCTTTAAAATTTGAAGCTGCGCTTCTAACGTGATTAAGTTCAACGTCTAAAAATCAACTTACACTAAAGCATATACCCTGTAGTCGTGAAGCTTGCTCACACAAAATTGTTTAAAAAAGTGACTTTGTCACCACCAAGATGTGAAGGTGAAGTGACTACCAAATTGCTAATATCTTCTCTGTGTAGCGCGCAGCGCCTCGGTGTTCTCGGTGGTCCTATTTTATTTATCAGAAATAAGAAACTGCGCTTAAGAAAAATTAAAAAAGGCTTAATTTTACTTGTCTGCTCATTTGCCCCTCATTTACTACTCTTTGTACAATTAAGATCTTTAATCTATTTGTAGATTCGAAATTAGCAGCTAGCTTTAAATTAACTAGTGGCGTAACAGGCAAAAAAAAGCGCGATATGAATATCACGCTTTTAATCGGTTTGTTAACTCAGTACAGGGCTTATTCGCCTTCACTTTCCATAAAGCGTTGCAGTTGGTCTTTAAGGTTTGGCGGAATACCTTTAATCACCAACGTGTCTGTTGCTTCGTTGTATGTAACACGCTCACCTAAATGCTTACGCTCAAAGCTTACACTCACACCGCCGCCTAAACCTGAAAATTTAACCATACTGGTTACGGTTTTTTTATCGACTGGGAACGTTTCTTCTAAATCGTAACTCTGGTCTTTACAAAAGCTGTCAAACGGGCTGTCATCACCTTTTGAAATAGCGGCTGAAAGTTCACTTACGCTTGCTTCTTCGCCGGTAGTTACACAGTCATTGCAGTAATCAAACACCTGCTTACGTAAATCATCTTTTTCTGATTTATCGAATTGTTGTTCAGATAAATAATCCTCTACCGCATTTAGCATGACTTGGCTTTGTTGTTTAGGATCTACACCTTCTTCACAGCCTAAAAAATCTAAGAAAAAGTCAGCAACTTTTCGCCCTGCTCTGCCCTTTATAAACGAAATATAACGATTATCTTCAGGTTGTGTATCCCAAGCGGTTAAATCAATGCGAGCTGCTAATTGCATACGAGAAATATCCAGATGACGCGAGGCTGCTAAATCTAGCTCTGAGGTCATTGAGTAATGCTCTTTAATATTAATCATCGCAATTAGCATATAATCAGTAGCCACGTATTGGTAATGACAAAATACCAAATAGCCTGTTTCGTTAAATGCGTATTTATCTAGCTCTTCTTTTAAAACGGTAGATGCTTGTTCTGTTAAGTGCCAAAAGCCCAGCTCATTATTGCGGTAACTTTGCATAGACGACGCAACAATACTGTTTTTTTCGCCACTAAAGGAGCAGTAACCTTTACCTGGCTTACCCGTGAATGCATGGTGTAATTGTTCGATAAAAACAGCGACTTTATCATTAATGATCATTTCGTCGTTGCGAAGGTGAATTTGCGTATCGTCATCTTTTTTGTCTACATAATGAACGACTAATTTTTTAACGTCTGTTGTCATCTTTGTTTTTCACGCCTCAAGTGTTAAAATACGGGAATATAACTATTTTATTGAACCAACTGATGCCAATCTTATCAAAATACTCTAATGAAGAAGTAGAACAAATCGTCGACCAGCTTATTGATGTGCTAACTCAACACAAAGCACCGGTTGATTTAAGTCTTATGTGTTTAGGAAATTCTATCACGCATATCCTAAAAGAGCATGTACCAACAGGGAAAAGACAAGCTGTAACTGAGAACTTTGCAAAAGCACTTTCACAGTCGGTTAAATAAACACATGAATTTATCGCAGCACAATCAGTTTTCATCAAAAGCAAGTCAGTTGCTAAGCTGGGGGCATTGGTTTACCTTTGCCAACATAGGTTTAGCGCTACTAATTAGCTTAAGCTATTTATTTGCTGACTCGCCTCCTACAAGCTTTATGGGCATTACCTATATGCTAGTAACATGGCTTAGCCATACTAGCTTTATTGCCTTTTTAGCGTTTGTGCTGACGGTATTTCCTTTAAGTTTAGTGTTTCCTTACCCACGCCATATTCGTGGCATGGCTGCTGTTATAGCCACCTTTGGCGCGTCTTTGTTAACTTTAGACGCTTATGTATATGTTAACTTGGGTTATCATTTAAACCCATCGGCCCTGCCCGAAATTATTTCTTTACTTTGGAACCGCTTAACCACCTCCCCGGCACTTACTACGTTTCTTGCGGGCGGTATTGTGCTATTGATTTTAGGTTTTCAATTAGTCGTAAGCAATTATACTTGGCACCATTTGGCACGCTTAAAGCAGTTAAAATTCGCACGTTACGCTATTTCATTTTTAGTGCTTTGTTTTGCATTTAGCCACAGCATTCATATTTGGGCAGACGCTAACTTAAAATTTGATATTACCAAGCAAGATAACGTGTTGCCGCTTTCGTACCCAACCACCGCTAAAAGCTTACTGGCTAAAAATGACTTGCTTGACATAGAAACTTACAACCAAGCTCATAGCGTAAAAATTAGTAATCAAAATATTAATTACCAAGCACCGACACCACTTGCTAAGTGTGACGAGTTTACTCAAGCAAACGTAGATATTTTTGTGTTTGAAACCGATGCACAACTAGTGAAGTTTGCAAATAACAACAAAGAGTTATATAAAACAGAGCTGTTTTTACAGCCTACTAACCATGACGATATGCTGTTTGGTTTAGTATATGGTTTACCGTCGTATTACAAAGCCGCTATCTTACAAGAGCAAGTACTTCCAGCTTGGCAGAGTCAACGCCGTAGTATTGAAGTTGTGGGTATTGATAACCTCAACTTTATTAATGATCAAGCCCATGCTAATAATGCCATTAGAGTTATTAAAGGGAACGACGAGCAAGCGCCACGCGACAACACGCACGTTTTTGCCTTTAGTTTAGCAAGCGACAACGCTGAAGTAGTCACTACATCAACCTTATATACTTCTGATAAAAACATTGCTGAAATAAATGGGCTGATACAACCTAGCGATTTAATTACAACGAGTGTTGGCAAATACTTAAACTGCAGCGCCATTGCTAAACAAACAATGCTCGGTGTGAATTTATATAAGAAAAAAGATGATATGGGCGTTAATTACAGCCAAGGTGTTGTAATTGCTTATAAAAAAGATCGAATCACCTTAATTGATTCAGATGGTAACTTTAAAAACATTTCTGCCGCTGAAGGTTTTTCTATCGAACAGCGCTTAGATATTCCTTTTTTAGTGCAAAGCATTAAAAAGCTTAAAACCTTTTCTGAATAGCCTGAGTATTAACCTAGCTTGCGATACTGCCAAGCTAGGTTATAGTTTTATTACCTGTTAATGACTTAACAAAATAAACTACGTTCATGGATGGCTGTTATGACTAAATTTACTTCTTCTGCTGTACTATTTGCCTGTATGTGTTTTTTAAGTAGCGATTGCAACGCAACCACCTACTATAAATGCGTGACCGAAAAAGGCACTACCTTTTCTCAGTTCCCGTGTGATAACCAAGCAATGGCTTATAAAGTGGCTACTGCTAACGTCACAGAGTCAGGGCCTGATGCTAATTATTCAAAACAATTAAATGCACTTGAACGAGAGCAAATTTTAAAAGGCTTAGAGGCAGAGCTGCGCAGTAATAATCATAAGCTTGCTATTCTCGACAGAGACAAGCAACGTAATGAATACAAACAAAAGGAGCGCTTAAATCATATTTTGGCTGACGACGATAAAAAGCGAATTTCAAAAGACATCACTAAAAAGCTTAAGTTAATAAATAAAGAATATAAAAAAGATGTATCTACCATTACCAAACGAATTAAAAAACTTGAGAAAAAAATCGAACGTTATAAAAAAGAGTAATTAATCGCCACTTTATTCAGTTTACAATGTGCACTTTTAGTTAATTGAAAAATTTAGTCCCTATTAATTTAGCTTGGTTTTAAACCTAAAATAACATACCCTTAACAAAATAGAGTATAAGCTCTACTGTGTAATAAGGAGTGCTAATGCAGCCACGTAATATTGCTGAATTAATTTTAACTGGCTTTAAAAAGCACTATCAGCTTTTTCAAAAAATAACCGCTCAAGCGCCCCTTGCGTTTGCCAAACAAGACTGGCAAGCAATTAATGATATTAGCCGTTTGCGTATTAGTTACTACGATGAGCGCGTTAACGAAACAATACACACCTTAAAGCAAGATCACCCTTCGCACGAACTCGACGAAGCCCTTTGGCTTGAAGTTAAAAAACTATATCAACAATTTTTATGTTTTCACCCTCAGGCTGAACTTGCCGAAACATTTTATAATTCGGTGTTTTGCAGGCTTTACCATAGACGTTATTTTCATAACGATTTTATATTTGTACAAGCCACGCTAAAAGATGCGCCATCGGTTCCTGTTGAGTCAGAATACCGAAGTTATTTTCCAGTTGTTGATGGCCTTAAGCCCACAATTAAACGCATTATTAATCACTTTGACTTTAAAGCCCCGTTTGTTGATTTAGAGCGCGATATTCGTCTGCTAGTTAAAGCATTTTATAAACAAGCGCCTGACACGCATCATCAACCGTGGAAAATGCGCTTTGATATTTTACATACCGCGTTTTATCGTAATAAGGCCGCTTATATTGTTGGGCGGGTTGTGTCTGAAAGTGGTGTTCAACCTTTTATTATTGCTGTTCTCCACCACGAGGATAAAGGCTTATATTTAGATGCCCTACTCACTAAATCGTCACAGATGCGTGTTATTTTTGGCTTTGCCCGCGCTTATTTTATGGTTGAAACACACGCTCCTTCAGCACTTGTACGCTTTTTAAATGAGTTAATGCCCAACAAAACGATTGCAGAGCTATATAATGCAATCGGTTTTCATAAGCAGGGAAAAACTGAGTTTTATCGTGAATTTTTGAATCACTTAACACATTCGAATGATGAGTTTACCATTGCACCAGGTACGCCGGGTATGGTGATGATGGTATTTACGCTCCCTTCTTTTGGTTATGTATTTAAGGTAATTAAAGACAAGTTTGGTGAGAGTAAACCGTTTGGTCGTGACACAGTTTTAAAACGTTATCAACTCGTTAAAAGTCATGACCGGGTTGGTAGAATGGCCGACACAATAGAGTATTCAAACGTCGTATTTCCTTTAGCACGCTTTGATAGTAATTTACTTGAGCAACTTCATAAAACGATTGGCTCGTCTATGGTCATTGATGGTGATTGGCTGATCATAAAGCATTTGTATATTGAGCGGCGCATGACACCATTAAACTTATTTTTAGAAAATGCTGATGACGCAAGCGCTGCTGATGCGATAGAAGAATACGGCCAAGCTTTAAAAGAAATGATAGCGGTTAATATTTTTCCTGGCGATATGCTATTAAAAAACTTTGGTGTAAGTAAACACAAGCGCATTATTTTTTACGATTACGACGAAGTGCAATATTTAACAGACATGAATTTTAGAGCGTTGCCCAAGGCCAAAAGCTACGATGACTACTTAATGGATGAGCAAACCTACTCTGTTGCCCCGCAGGACGTTTTTCCTGAGCAACTTTGCACATTTGTAACGCCAAACCCGACATACAAACAGTTTTTAATCAGCACACACCCTGAACTGATTGATGTTAACTTTTGGAAGCAGGCGCAACAAAATATTAAAAATGGCCTAATAAATCATATTTACCCGTACCCGACAGCACAGCGTTTTATCCATCACTGGTAGGCGCAAGGACACACACATGAATATAAGCAAAATAGATTTAAACTTACTTGTATACCTCGATACACTACTTCGAGAGTGCAACGTTACACGCGCTGCAAATCAGTTAAGCATTACACAACCTGCTATGAGTAACGGCCTAAAGCGCCTTCGTAACCTTTTTAACGATCCTATTTTAGTTCGTACTAGCGATGGCATGGTGCCAACAGAGCGTGCCATAGAGTTACAACCCGTCATTCGTGGCATACTCATGACGCTTGAAGAAACTCTCGCACCAAACAGAGAGTTTGAAGCCAGCCAAAGTAAACGTGTATTCAGGATAATGGCCAGTGACTATGCAGCCAGTACACTTGCACCAAAACTCCTGAGCAAACTGCACGAAGAAGCCCCAGATACAACCTTAGATATACTTACACCAAGTGACGTGACCTTTCATGACGTTGAAAATGGTAAAGTAGATATGGCAATCAACCGCTTTGAAAATCTGCCACAATCGTTTCACCACAAACGTATTTGGAAAGACAGTTTTTGCTGCCTTGTCAAAGCAGACAACCCAATTATTGAGAACTTCAGCCTTGATAGCTATCTAAAAGCACGCCATATATGGGTAAGTAAAACGGGGTTTGGTGTAGGCGTTGGTATGGACCCTAAAGATGTGCAAAAGCTAGGTTGGGTTGATGAAGCACTCGCTCACTTTGGAAAACACCGAAATATTGCCACATTTACACGTAACTACCATGTAGCCATTCACTTAGCAAAAGAACAAAACTTAGTGGCTACTTTGCCATCTAAAGCGGCCAATATTTATTTAGACGATGCCGGCCTTAAAATTTTAGAGCCTCCATTTCCTATTCCTCCTTTTGAATTAGATATGATTTGGAGCCCACTGCTGCACAGAGATGCTAGCCATATTTGGCTTCGTCAAAAAGTAGCCGAAGTGGCCGATGAGCTAAAATAAACTTATTACACGGTTATTTGTAAGATTTGCTAGGCGCAATATTACTTTTTCGCCTAGCTATATTTAAAAGAAAAATATAATTATAAATATCAGCAACTTAAAAAGTACCTTTAAAATGGAATGGCCCTTGCTACAGTTATGACAAGTTTCATTCATAACATTAAAGAGGTCATTATGAACACCCTTCAAGGAACAGACGCTAATCATATTTCAGACATCATCCAAGTAATGAACAGCGGTATCGATTTTTACCAAAAAGCACAAGAGAATATTAAAGACCCCGCCATAGGGGCACTATTTCAGCGCATGATTGATGCGCGCAGAGTAAGTATTGAACGCCTGCAACCCTATGCTATTAATGAGCAAGGTGAGCGCGAAGAAGGCTCTTCATTTGCTGTTGAAGCACGCAGAGCATACACCGCATTACTTACTACGTTTGGCTCAAACAACGACAGCACGTATGTAAGCGAGCTTGAAGAGGTAGAGGACAAAACCTTAGCGGAAATTAAAGAAGCGATGGATAAACCACAACCTGCTGATTGTGAAGCCGCGCTTGCCGCAACACTTCTTACAATGCAAAGTTGTCATGCTGAAATGAGCCGGATGCAAAAAAGCTAACTAACCTGAATTGTATTTTAGCTATTCAGTGAATTATTACCCATACAAACCCAGCGACAGGCTGGGTTTTTTATTACTCAAAAATCATGAATATGTTTTAGTTACATGTTAGAACATATTTTATACAAATATTTAATGTTATTAGAATATTTATTTAACTGTATTATTTTTTAGCTGTGCTAGTTTTGTTAATAGGATCCTAAAACCTCGCTGTGGCGCCGCAGCTTTAATTAAAATAGTAAGGTCCAATATGAAAAATAAAACAGCTAAACTGCAAAATAACGCCGACGTAGACATGACCCCAATGCTAGATATTGTGTTCATACTGCTCATATTTTTTATCGTTACTACTTCATTTGTTAAACCTGTCGCCATTGAGTTAAATCGACCATTAGATAAACCAAGTATTGAAAAACAAAGTAAAAATGCAGTTTTCAGTATTGATGCAAATAACGGCGTTTACTTTTCAGGGAGGTTAATTGACTTAGAGCAAGTGTCGAACAACTTAGCCATGTTTGCAGCTAAATATGAAATAAGTTCGGTGCTTATAAAAGCAGATGAAAACAGTAAACACAATACGCTGATGACGGTGATGAATAACATTAAAGAGTATGATAACTACACAATTAGCTTAGTTTCTAATTAAAACCTATTAGCTAGTCAGTGTTAAATATAAAACCAAAAAAAGGGCCTTGCGGCCCTTTGAGTTAAATAACGAAAGGGAGAGTTAGTTATTAAAAGCGGTACTCTGCGCCTACATAGTAGTATGCGCCGTTAAAGCCAAAAGGTGCTGAACGACGAGAGTATTCAAACACGCCATTACTACTTACAACAGTATTGCCGTTAGCGTCTACAATTGTGCCTGTACGAGAGTTACCAATTTCATTTTTGTCTGGGTATACATCAAACAAGTTATTAGCACCCACATTCACAGATAGGTTTTCGTTAATAAAGTAATTAACTTTTACGTCTGTTAGTATTTCAGCACCGTAAGTTTGACGACCACCGTCTTCAACTGTGTATTCACCAAATCGATTAAGCGACAGATTAACGGTCCAGTCTTCATTTTGATAAAGCGCACTTAAGTTAATACGATCTTCTGGTTGCCATTCTTCAATAATCGAAATTTCTTGATCTGAAAAAACGCTTTCAACTGGCACAGTTTCAAGACCAGAGCCTGATGGTGTAAATAACGAAACAACTTCAGTTTCTGTAAAGTTAGCAGCAAGGGTAAAATCAAGTGTGCCGCCAAACCCTTCAGTATTGTAGGTTGCAACAAAATCTATACCGCTTGTTTCTGTGTCTGCACCGTTTAAGAAAAACTGACCGGCACCTGCACCAGAACTAACAAGCGCGGCGTCTAAACTAGTAGAAAGCCCTTTACCTAAACGATTACTGATAACAATTCGGTCGTCAATGTCGATTGAGTAGTAATCGACCGTTACGTTAATGCTGTCTGTAACGTTATACACAATACCTAAGCTACGGTTTTGAGACTTTTCTTCTTTAAGTTTTGGAATGCCTAAACTTTGCGCCAATGTAGAGTCGTTTCTGAACGTGCCCACTTCTTCGGCTACTAATGTGCCATTTGGCCCTACAACAAACTGTGTACTGATGTTGTTAAAGTAAAGTTGTTGCATAGACGGCGCTCTAAAACCTGAGCTTAGCGCACCACGTAATGAAATATCGTCTGTAATTGACCAATTACCTGCTAGCTTAAAGTTAACTGTATCGCCAAAGCCTTTGTAGTTATCGTAACGAAGTGCGCCCGATAAAATTACGTCTTCAATAACATATGCTTCAGCGTCTAAATAAAACGAAATCACATCTCGAGATTCATCAACTGATGATGCAGGTGACGAACCACCAAAACCTTGCGTGCCGCCAGACGCGTTTTCGCTGCCAACACCGCCACTTAATCCACTGTAAATGCTTACGCCGTTATTTGTATCGTAATCACGATAAGCATACTCATTACCAGCTAAAATACGGTACTCATCGGTACGCATTTCTGCGCCCATTGCTAGCGAGTAATCGTCAAAGTTTTGAGTGAAATCTAAATTAATTGTTTGCAGAGACAATTCCATGCCATAAGCATACGCTTCACGCGGGATGGTCGCACGGATGTCAGCCGCGCTTAAGCCCTGTTCATAACGTAAAAAGTTAGCGTATGACGCGTTGATTGTATCGCTTGTTGTGTAGTCGATACTGTTTTCACCGTACGTGTACGATAAATCAAGGCTTGAATCGTTATCAAACTCAGTTTTGTAACCAAAGTTATAAGAAATATCATCAATGGTGGTATTTATTTTTGGTAAAAAGCCAAGTGGGATTGTTGCGTCGCCATCTTGTAATACCGGGTTGCCACCCGCATTAGCATTATGACGGAAAAACGCGGCCGATTCGTTGTCGCGTGTTGAGTAAGTAATAAAACCATATAATTCGCCATCGCCTAGTTCATAACCCGTATTTACGGTTAAACCAAACTGTTGCGAATCAGCATCACCAATTCTAAATGTATTACGATCAGCTGTTAATTCACGTGGGTCACCTGCCAGCAATGTTCCATCGCTGAGTTCTTCACAGCCGTAAAACTGACACGAACCATGCAAACCTGCACGATTAGTTGGCGCACGGTCACGGTAATTAATAGTTGTATTTAAGTAGCCATTGTCACCTAGTGCAAAACCTTTGTTGAAATCAACATTAACTGTTTCGCCGTCACCTTCAGAGTATTCACCGTAGTTAATTGCAGCTTTACCACCTTCACTGCCATCTTTTAATACAATGTTGATAACACCTGCAATTGCATCAGACCCATATTGAGCAGCTGCACCGTCGCGAAGAACTTCGATACGCTTGATTGCAGAAGCCGGTATAGCATTCATATCGGTACCCGCAGTACCACGACCAACCGATGTATTAATATGGATAATACTAGCTTGATGACGGCGTTTTCCGTTTATCAATACCAATGTTTGATCGGGACCTAAACCACGTAATGTTGCAGGTCTTAATGCATCTGTACCGTCGCTGATAGATGAACTTGAAAAGTTAAATGAAGGCGCAATTGCTTGTAGCATAAGGCCCACTTCAGTCTGGCCTGTATTTTCAAGTGCTTCAGCACTTAAAATATCGACCGGAACGGGTAAATCTTCAACCGAACGCCCTGCTACACGGCTACCAACAATTGCAATTTTTTCGATTTTTTCTTGGGCAACGTCTTCTGCCGCATTTACACCTTGAGAATTTACCGCCAGTAATGCCGGTAATACTGCTGCACTGACTGCTGAAAGCTTCATCATGTTGTTATCATTCCTGTTGATTTGTTTGAGTTTTATACTCAGTAATCCATTTTGATCAACAACCGCATCGAGCTCAGTCCCTACCAATAATGCCTCCAGCGCATCTAGTTGGGTATAAAATCCATAGACTGAATTTGCTTCATATTCTTTAGCTAACTCGTATGAAAACACCACGGTTTGCTTGGTTTGTTTAGCAAATTCAATTAAGGCTTTGTCTGCTCGCTGCGCTTTTATATCAAATTGCACCATTTGCCCGGTAGTTTGACTTGCGGCTTGCACACTTAGGCTAAACATAGCGGGTGCAAACACACATAAACCACTCAATAAATGCAATTGGTTACTGCGCACTGTATATAAACAGCTGGCAAACAAAAATCCTCTATGGTTTTGTTTCTTTTTTTTAATCTTTTTTTTACGTGCAGGATTTAAAGATGCAACTTTATCTAACATATGTCTGATTTGCATAGCTGCTTCTTATGATTTTGTATTTTGCGTAAGCGTAAGCGTAACTGTGTGTTTACCTTGGCGTTCATGGCTAATAGAAAAGTTTGTGTATAAACTTTCTAACAGACCAGTTACATCACCTGCTTTAAACACACCGGCTACTTTTATAGACGCAAGTTCTTCTGTCGATAATTTAAATCGTGTAGAGGTATAACGGCTCACTTCATTTAAAGCGTCGCTAAGCGGTTCACCATTAAAAACAAGCATGCCATTTTGCCATGCTAAATCACGTTCAACATCATCAATAGAAAGCTGTGTAATTGGCTTAGTGATGCTTTTTTCTATAACAGCCTTTTCGCCAGAGGTAACTATATTGGCATTAATTTGGCGTATTTTTTCTGCATTTTTATCAGCTAACTGATAGGCTTTAAAGTCGCTGGCATCCACTGCTACACTCGGATCGGTGATCATTACTTTTCCTTCGGTTACCACCAGCTCTAAGTCGGAAGAAGTATTGCGCTGAACATTAAATACAGTACCCAATGCTGTAAAACTTTTATTGCCAGCCATTACACTAAATGGGCGAGATGCATCTTTAGCAACGTTAAATCGACCTTCCCCCCTATTGAGCAATAGTTGTCTGCGGCCTTTGCTATAAGCGACTTCTAATAAACTATTCGTATTTAATTGCACAATGGTGCCGTCGGGTAATGCGTAAGTTGCTTGCTCGCCAACTTTGGTTTTATAAATTTTAGTGTAATTAACTTTTGCTAACTGTTGGCTGTAACCGTTTTCTAAATTAATTAATAGATAACTACACACCATAAGTGCTGCAAATAAACTGGCTGCAATAGACGTTGAAGCCAGCCATCTTTTTTTAGGTTGCTTACTATTACGATGAGGGAATAAATGACTGAGTTCGTTTAAAACAGATATTTCATCCCATAGGTGGGCTAGCTCGTAAAGTGCATCTTGGTGAGCGTTGCTTTGCATCATCCACAGTGTAAACTGTTCTTTTTCATCTTTTGATAAACCACGGTCAATGGCACTGATCCAGTCACATGCCGTTTCTAAAATTAAATCTTTTGAAGTAAATTGATGAACATTGCTCATTTTGCAACCCTCTTTACGGTTAACGGATAGAGAGAATTGTCGTGATTAGTTTTTGCCACTTGGCTTTGATCGTGTTCGCGCATGTAAAGCATGGTTTTTAATAACCCTTTAGCAATGTGTTTTTCAACAGTACTCTGACTAAGCTGCATCTCGCTTGCGATCTCTTTTTGGCTCATGCCATATACTTTTTTTAGTATAAAACATTTACGGGTTGATGGACTTAATTGCTCTGTTGCTCTACAAAAAAGTAAAAAACGCTCTTTGGACGTGTATTCGTCTTCAAGCTGCATTGACTTTAGCAACACAGGTAATTCGCTGTCGTCGTCTAGCGAATCATTAAATTTGTTGTCCCACTTAGCCACATGGTTTAATGCTAAATGTTTAGCGGTTTTTAACATGTAACTACGGGTATATTGAATATCTTGTTTTAAATCAGCCTCGTAGCTTTTTATAAATGTTTCTTGCACAATGTCGTCTACATCGTCGGGCTGTACTATTCGTGAAACAAAGCGTTTAAGTTGGCTAGAAATATCAACAAATGTTGACGCAAATTTATTCTTTTTGGTCATGCTTAGTAAACACCTGTTGTTATTATTGTTACCGTAAGATTACGAGTTTTGAATATAAAAAACTAGTTAAATGTAAATTTTTAGTTGTATAAATGTCATATTTTTTTATTAGGGGTATTAATGGGTAAAATTTTAGACTACATCCGACTGAGTTTTTTTGCTTGCGGGTTGCTTTTAGGCGTGCAAATACCTGCATTTGTTAGTGATTTTGGCCAAGCATTAAACGCTCAATTAATTGAGGCAAATAATGCGATTGCGCCTTTTCAAAAAGACGCCAAAAAATACTTTAACAACGACCTAACCAAATTAATAAAACACTATGAAAATTTAGGCGATGAAATTGTTGGTAAAGGTGCTAGTCATATTCAAACTCTCAGCCAACGTCAGCAAACTTTGGCAAGGGCTGTTGATGAGTTTTCAAACTCGCCTTACCTGTTTACACTTACCAGCGAGCTACACACTATAAAACAGCAAGTATGGCAACGCTTTGAAGGGCAAATAATTTTAAAAACAGACTCAATTACCGCCGCAATTATCTTTGCAATAATCATTGCGTTTATTGCAGAGTTTACAGGCTTTGTGTTTATGGTTTTAATTAAACGCGTTTACCAACGATTAGTCGGTGCATGCGAATAACGATTTCATAAAATCAAAAAACACCTCTGTTTTTCGAGTTGTTAAACTATTTTGTGGCCGTAAAAACCAGACAGGGGCATCGCTTTGTGCCAATATGTTTGGCATCACCTCTACTAATGTGCCATTTTTTAGTTCATCGTTTATTGCAAGCCTCGACTTTATAGCAATGCCATGACCCGCAATGGCAGCTTGGGTCATATTGTCGGAATTTGAAATAGTAAAACGTGTTTGTGCATTAAATGTGTGAACTTTTTGTTGGTCATCATAAAGCTTTAACTGGCGTTGCCATGGCAGGCAGACCCAAAAATGTTTTTCCAACTCAGTAATGGTTGTTGGCATTGAATGCTTTTTTATATAACTAGGCGCAGCACATAATACACGACTGTTATTGACTATTTTACGCGAAAGCAATCCTGAATCATTTAATTGCCCTACACGAATAGCGACATCTTGCGCATCATCAACTACGTTTACAAACTGATCGGTTATTAAAAAGTCTAGTTTTAGATCTGGAAAAGCATGCTCAAATTCATTAAGCCTAGGCATTACGTATTTAGAGAAAACCCAAGGTGGCATGGTGACTCTTAATAACCCACTTACTGATGAACTCCGTGCGCCAATACTGTGCTCTGCATCGCGTAATGCTTCAATTATGGCACCTATACGGGTATAGAATATTTCTCCCGCAGGTGATAAGCGAACGCGTCTGCTGTCTCTAAACACAAGCACAGTAGCGAGCTCGCGCTCTAATTTACTTAAGCGGTGACTCACTGTTGCAGGTGATAAACGCTGTTCACGAGCAGCTGCCAATACCCCTTTATTTTCTACAACGGCAATAAACGTTTCTAGGTCACTTAAACTGTACATAAAAAACTACAGTGTCTTTTCAATGTTTAATATTTTCGAATGAAGCTTTCAGTTTTGCAATGTTTATTTAAATATTTAAAACCATATACTTTCATGCAATTTAATAATTGATGAGGCTAAGCCATGAGTTTAAAAGCACAAATAGATGCATTTAATGTTCAAAAAGAAGCTAATTTACCCGCAGACGTTTTAGCATTAATGAATACAACGAACGAAGAATTAATTGCTCAGCACATAAAAAACAATGCCCTACAGGTAGGCGATAAGGTAGAAAATTTTACCTTGGCAAACCATCTAGGCAAAAATGTAGAACTGGTAGATTTATTAAAAAAAGGCCCAGTAGTGATAAGTTTTTACCGTGGTGCCTGGTGCCCTTATTGTAATTTAGAATTAAAAGCATTGAATGATTATTTACCACAGTTTAAAACCAAAAGTGCTCAGTTAATCGCCATATCTCCCCAGCTGCCAGATCACACTTTAACAACCTCACAAAAAAATAAGCTCGAGTTTGACGTACTTTCGGATATTGCAAATAAGGTGGCGCAGCAATTTGGCTTGTTGTTCACACTCGATAAACGTATTCAAGAGTTATATACCGGCTTTGGGATTGATTTTGAACAAACCTACGGCGGCAAAACTTACCAGCTTCCCCTTCCTGCAACCTATGTAATTAACCAAAATGGCGTCATTACATACGCGTTCTTAAACGAAGATTACACATTGCGTGCAGAGCCGAGCGATGTGATGGCGGTATTAGATGGAGAAAATAAATAATGCCTTTACTAAAATCATTAAAATTACTCACACTACCCCTTACTTTAGCTGCTAGCTTATTAGTAAGCTCAGTAAATGCAGAAGAAAGTAAGGACAAACCAAAAGTACTTATTTTTGATGTAAACGAAACCTTGCTCGACCTAACCAGTATGCGCACCTCAATAGGAAAAGCATTAGGTGGCAGAGAAGATTTACTGCCTTTGTGGTTTTCAACCATGTTACACAACTCGCTGGTAGACACAGTAACCGGTGATTACCATGACTTTGGCCAAATTGGCGTAGCGTCACTAGCTATGGTGGCAAAAAATAACAATATTAATATTACCAACGAGCAAGCTAAAACAGCCATTGTTACGCCGCTGTTATCACTACCGCCGCACAGCGATGTGAAAGATGGACTGGCAAAACTCAAAGCGCAGGGCTATAAGTTAGTAAGCTTAACTAATTCGTCAAATAAAGGAGTTAAAACTCAATTTGAAAATGCAGGTTTGTTGTCATATTTTGACGCACGTTACAGCATTGAAGATATTAAAATATATAAACCTGATTTACGTGCCTACGACTGGGTACTTAAAAAGTTAAACGTAGCACCCAACGAGGCTATGATGATTGCTGCGCATGGCTGGGATGTTGCTGGTGCTAAACAAGCGGGCTTACAAACAACCTTTATTGCACGCCGAGGTAAAGCGTTGTATCCGCTTGCGAAAAAACCTGATCACGTTGTGAAAGATTTACATGAATTAGCCGCTCTACTTAAATAACGAGCGCTACTTACAAAATCAATACCCAAGCGGCCAATCTCAGGAAGAGTTTGACCGCTTTTTTATCACTAAAAACCGCGTATAAACAAAGTATTTAGCCCTTTTAACTGCTAGTAATTTACCCCTCACAACGCTACTATTTAAATATCACGTCGTGGAGATAATTATGAATAGTCAAAGATTAAGCGAATTTGAAGAGTATTTTCAAATAAACGAGAGCATTAGGGTTAATTTGTTTGCTGTACCCAATGAGCAAGTACCTAAATCTCAGCTAGCACTTGATGATGATATTCCGCCTCTTTTTAGATTAGCTAATGAAGTGAGTGAACTTGAACAAAGCTCATTACGCCCGCTTCGAAACTTAGGCGATGTAGCGCAAGAGCTTGCCGCGTTTTTACAAGCGCAATCGCGAAAAATAGATTTAATTATGAGCCACATTTTAGCCTCTGAGCAAGCGCAGGAAAATGCAATACACTGCGATAGTTATGGCGGCGGCGGTATTAGATTTACATCGTCTGATGTATATTCAATTGGGCAATCGTTTAGGACAAAACTTTTTTTGCATCATGAAGCATCGGCTGTGTATTGTTACACCGAGGTTGTTGCTATAGAAAAGCAAGACAACGATCATTACCAATACACCGTGCTGTTCACCGCTATCAGAAACACTGATCAAGAATTAGTAGTCAGAGCAAGTTTGCACGCGCAAACGCGCCAACTAAAAAAGCGCCAAGAACTAGAACAAACATCAGACGATTCAACCACTGAATAATTGTATTTGCAGTAAATTTAACTTGCTAAAGCAAACCGATTTTTCAAGTGACTTGGAAGTAACACAACTGCTAAACTAGCAGTATCTCTATTTGTATAAAAATTCCATGAACTTTAGACTTTTACCTGAATGGGCCGAGCAAGACGCTGTTATGCTGACTTGGCCGCATAAACATACCGATTGGGCTGATAATTTAGCCCGTGTTGAGCCTGTCTATGTCGAGCTTGCAAAACATATAACACACTACCAATCGTTAGTTGTTGTTGCTCACAACGAAGCCTTAAAAGCACATATTACTGCACTACTCACTCATGCCAGTATTAAACTCGAACGTGTTTATTTTGTTGTAACACCTACTAATGATACCTGGGCACGCGATCACGGCCCATTAACGTGTGCAAATATAAGCGATGAGACTAAACTAAAAATCTATGATTTTACGTTTAACGGCTGGGGCAATAAATTTGAAAGCGCACTTGATAATCAAATCAATAAGGCAGTAGTTGAGCAGTTAAGCCACGCTAGCAATGATTATCAAGCACTAGATATGGTGCTTGAAGGTGGTGGTATTGAAATAAACGAGCACGGCGTATTACTAACAACCAGCGAATGTTTACTTAACAAAAACCGTAACCCTGACTTATCGAGCCAAGACATAGAAACCTTATTAAAAACGCATTTAGGGGCCACCGATTTTTTATGGGTTGATCATGGTTATTTAGCCGGTGACGATACCGACAGCCACATAGACACGCTAGTCCGATTTGCACCAAACAATACGCTAGTCTACGTACAATGTGATGATGAAAATGAAGAGCATTTCAGCGCACTTAATGCGATGGAAAAACAATTAAAAGGCTTTAAAACGGCTAATAACAACCCATATAATTTGGTTGAGTTACCATGGCCAAAAGCCGTGTATGACGATGAAAAATCGCGCTTACCTGCAACCTATGCTAACTACTTAATTATTAATAATGCTGTGCTTGTGCCTATATACAACGATGTAAACGACGACCGTGCTTTAGCACAGGTTCAAAAGGCATACCCGCAGCACACTATTATTGGCGTAAATTGCCAACCCATTATTGAGCAATTTGGCAGCCTACACTGTATTACAATGCAATTACCACGTGGATTTTTAGCTGGAGCAGCACAATGACAAGCCCTGCAAAATTAACCGTTGCTTTAGTGCAACAAAGCAACAGCGATAACGATGATGAAAATATGGCTAAATCAATCAAAGCCATTCGGGAAGCTGCAAAAAGCGGGGCTCAGCTTGTTGTTTTGCAAGAGCTTCATCGCAGTCTTTATTTTTGCCAAACCGAAGACGTTGATGTATTTGACCTCGCAGAAACCATACCTGGGCCAAGCAGCAACACCTTAGGTGAACTCGCTAAAGAGCTCAATATTGTTATTGTGGCGTCGTTGTTTGAGAAGCGCGCTACAGGCTTGTACCACAATACCGCTGTGGTGCTTGAGAAAGACGGCAGCATTGCAGGTAAATATCGCAAAATGCACATACCTGATGATCCTGGTTTTTACGAGAAATTTTACTTTACCCCTGGCGATTTAGGCTTTGAGCCTATTCAAACATCGGTAGGTAAATTAGGTGTGTTGGTGTGTTGGGATCAGTGGTTTCCAGAAGCGGCGCGTTTGATGGCAATGGCCGGTGCCGAGCTATTAATTTACCCAACCGCTATTGGCTGGGATCCGAATGACGACCAAGATGAACAAACACGTCAAAAAGATGCCTGGGTTATTAGTCAACGTGCTCATGCGGTCGCAAATGGAGTACCGGTGATTAGCTGTAATCGTGTTGGCCACGAGAGGGACCCAAGCGGACATAGCAGCGGCATTCAATTTTGGGGTAACTCGTTTATTGCCGGGCCTCAGGGTGAGTTTTTAGCGCAAGCTAACAACATCGATGAACAAATATTAGTGGTAGAAGTTGATCAAAAACGCTCAGAAAACGTAAGACGTATCTGGCCGTTTTTGCGTGATCGCCGAATTGATCACTACAGCGACCTTACAAAAATATACCGCGACTAACTAAAAGAATGGCTCTTAGCTTATAAGAGCCAATCAAATGGAGTAATAAATGGCGTTTGAGCAATGGGCAGCCTTGCCTTGGGTAAAATCTCAAAAAGATAAAATTCAGTGGGGGCAGCTAAGCGGAAGTGGTTTAAGTATTGCCATTGCCGAAGGTGTTAAACAACAAGAAAACTTAGTATTAATTGTTACACCCGACACTCCCAGCGCGCTGCGCCTTGAAACAGAGCTAGACTATTTACTACCTGATAACCCGGTGATGGTATTTCCTGATTGGGAAACCTTGCCTTACGATCATTTTTCTCCTCATCAAGATATTATTTCTGCGCGCTTAGCCACATTAAATACCCTAAAAAAAGAACAACAAAGCGTATTAATCGTGCCTGTGTCTACGCTGATGCTGCGCACTGCGCCTGCCTCGTTTATTTATGGTTCAACAATAAACTTTAAAGTAGGCGATAAACTCGACACTCATAATTTTAGGCAAAATCTAGAGCAAGCAGGTTACCTAAACGTACAACAAGTGATGGAACATGGTGAGTACGCCATTCGAGGCTCAATCGTCGATTTATACCCTATGGGTAGCCCGCATCCATTTAGGCTCGACTTTTTTGATGACGAACTTGATACGATTCGCTTATTTGATGTGGAAACGCAGCGCTCTGACGAAAAAGTAGAGAAAATTGAATTACTGCCCGCACACGAATTTCCAACTAATGAGGCAGATATTGAGCGTTTCAGAATTGGTTACCGTGAAAAGTTTGGTGCAAGTTCAGAGCAAGACTCTGTTTACATGCAAGTTAGTAAAGGAAATTGGCCTGCTGGTATTGAATACTACATGCCGTTATTTTTTGAAAGCCTAGCCACGATTTTTGACTACCTGCCTGATAACACAACCGTTATGCAGTTAGGCGATTTAGAACACGCCGCCGACAATTTTTGGCACGATGTTAATGTTCGCTATGAAAACCGTAAAGTCGACCCACTGCGCCCACTACTTGAACCCAATGCGTTATATCAGCCAATTGACGAGCTGTTTTCTAACTTAGGGCAATTTGCGCGTATTCGTTTATCGCTTGCCAAGCTAATCACGAAAGCGGGTAATAAAAATTTGTCGGTTAGTGAACTACCTGCAATAAGAATAGATCATAAACAGCACGAACCGTATGCTGCATTCATAAACTACGTCGCAGCGCAAAAGAAGAAAAAAAGCCGCATATTACTGAGCGTTGAATCGGATGGCCGTCGTGAATCGTTACTCAACATATTAAAACCCAGCGGTTTAAAATTTAAAGAGTTTGATACCTTTGAACAATTTACCCAAAGCGATAGTGATGTAGGCTTAATTGTAAGCCCGCTTGAACAAAGTGTTGTACTTGGCTCTAAACCTACTTTATCGATTATTACCGAACAAGAGCTTCTAGGCATTAAAGTATCGCAGCGCAGACGTCGTAAACACAAATACGAAGCAAGCCAAGATGCACTGTTCCGTAACTTAGCTGAACTAAAAGAAGGTCAGCCCGTTGTGCATCTTGATCACGGTGTTGGCCGCTATCAAGGTTTACAAACTATTGATGCGGCAGGTGTAATTACGGAATTTGTTACCATAATATACGCCGGTGAGTCTAAATTGTATGTGCCGGTGTCGGCTCTGCATATGCTCAGTCGTTACTCAGGCGGCGAAGAAAGCAGTGCACCACTGCATAAGCTCGGCTCAGACGCCTGGGAAAAAGCAAAAAAACGTGCTGCTGAAAAAGTACGTGATGTAGCCGCTGAGTTACTTGATATATACGCACAGCGTCAAGCTAAACCAGGTAATAAATTTACCCTAGACGGCCAAGCCTATCGCCAGTTTAGTGAAAGTTTTCCGTTTGAAGAAACCGACGACCAGCGTAATGCAATTGAAGCTGTATTAGGCGACATGCAATCAAAACAAGCGATGGATCGTTTAGTGTGTGGTGATGTAGGCTTTGGTAAAACCGAGGTTGCTATGCGTGCAGCTTTTGTTGCTGTTAACGATGGTAAACAAGTTGCCATTTTAGTGCCCACTACCCTGCTTGCGCAGCAACACTATGAAAACTTTAAAGACCGTTTTGCTGACTTTCCTATTGAAGTGGGTGTGCTTTCTCGTTTTAATTCAACAAAAGAGCAAAAAGACACCCTAGAAAATATGGCTAATGGCAAATTAGATATTGTTATTGGCACACATAAACTTATTCAACAAGACATTAAATTTAACGATTTAGGACTTCTCATCGTAGATGAAGAGCATCGCTTTGGTGTGCGCCAAAAAGAAAAAATTAAAGCACTACGTGCAGATGTCGATATTTTAACGCTTACTGCAACACCTATCCCTCGAACGCTTAATATGGCCATGAGTGGTATGCGCGACCTTTCTATTATTGCGACTCCACCGGCTAAACGCTTGGCGGTTAAAACCTTTGTTCGCCAACGTGATGTAGAACTTATTCGCGAAGCCATTCTGCGTGAAATCAAACGTGGCGGCCAAGTGTACTTTTTGCATAATAACGTTGAAACAATAGAGCGCGTGGCGCAAGAGCTAAGTGAATGGGTACCTGAAGCGAATGTGATTACCGCTCACGGGCAAATGCGCGAGCAAGAGCTTGAGCAAATAATGACCCAATTTTATCACCAAAAATACAATGTAATTGTGTGTACAACCATTATAGAAACCGGTATTGACGTGCCTACGGCAAATACCATTATTATGGATAGAGCCGACAAGCTAGGTTTAGCACAATTACATCAATTGCGTGGTCGTGTTGGTCGAAGCCATCATCAGGCATATGCCTACTTACTCACAGGCGACCCTAAAGCGTTGTCAAAAGATGCCAGCAAACGTTTACAAGCCATAGAGTCGTTAGAGGACTTAGGTGCAGGTTTTGCACTTGCTACACACGATTTAGAAATTCGTGGTGCAGGTGAATTATTGGGCGACGATCAATCTGGGCAAATGCAAACTATTGGCTTTAACTTATATATGGAAATGCTTGAACAAGCAGTTAATGCATTACGTGAGGGTAAAGAACCCACCCTTGAAAACCTATTACAAAAACAAACCGAAGTTGACTTAAAACTGCCTGCATTACTACCTGATGATTATATTCATGACGTAAATGCACGATTGGGTATGTACAAGCGTGTTGCAAGTTGTGCTAACCTAGGCGACATTGATGAGTTACAGGTAGAATTAATAGACCGCTTTGGTTTACTTCCTGATGCAGCTAAAAACTTATTTAGTTTGCAACAACTTAAAATGCAGGCAAGTAATTTAGGGATAACAAAAATAGAAGCAAACCCTAAAGGTGGTTACTTTGAATTTAGTCAAAATACTAAGGTTAATCCTAGCTTCATTATTGGGCTGATACAAAGTGCACCGCATATTTATAAAATGGAAGGCGCAAATAAATTGCGCTTTGCGATTAGTGAGGCAAATGCCCGCGAACGCTTAAAAATGGTCACTGCTATGATTGCAGATTTCGAAAAAAAGGTTAGCCATTAATGTTGCTAAAAAAATCGCTGGTAGTTTTATGTTGCTTATTTAGCAGCACTGCATTTGCAGAGCGTTGGTTTGAAGCTGAGGTGCTGATATTTAAACAGCGCCCTGCCCCCTACTTACAAGAAGACTTTAGTTTAAAACACGAGGCTATTGAAGATAAAAACACGCTTGATTTATTAACACCACTTTATACCGAACAAGCCATGCAAGCCTGTATTGATGGCGACACACGGTTTCAGACGCGTTCATTTACCGATTCGCTAGTAAACGATAACCCTCGCTCGGGGGTTTGCGACGCAAGCACCGACTATGTACAAAGCTACGATAAACTGCCCGTAACGCCTATGGCACCCGCACTCGATACCATGGAGCAGACCTACTTACTTGCCCCTGAGCAATTACAATTTAAAACGCAGTATGAGCAACTAGACCGTAAAGGCTTAACCCCTATTTTACATACTGGTTGGCGTTTTGAAGCAAAAAGTAAATCACGTGCGCCAAGCATGCACTTATTTGCCGGTGAGCAGATTAAAACACGCGTTTTTGATGTGCCACGCTATTCAAACCCAGACTTTGTCAGCTTATTGGACCCACAACCTAGCCTATTTAATGAGCCCGATGAATCAACAAGTAAATGGGAATTAGATGGGTTATTTAAAATTCATTTACGCCATTATTTATTTATCACTGCAGATTTTGATATTAGCCAAAAACTTCAAAGTGGTGATGTAGAGTCGTCACGTTTTGCTCAGTTTAAACGTGTAATAAGTGGTGAAATTCATTACTTTGATCACCCTCGTATGGGCATGATTGTCCAAATTAGAAAATTTAAACATTAATACTAAGTAGGATACAACAATGAAAAAACTCCTAATTATTGCAGCTACACTAAGCCTCGCAGCATGCTCTAAAGTAACAGTAGAAAACTACGAAAAGATTAAAATTGGTATGGATAAAGCTGAAGTTGAAGCCGTACTAGGTAGTGCAGATAATTGTGTAGAAAAAACGCTTCACACTAACTGTGTTTGGGGCGACGAGTCTAAAAATATAGAAATTACACTTGTTTCAGACAAAGTAACTTTATATAGCAAACATGGTTTAGCTAACTAAGTAACGCTTAAATAATTAAAAAAGGGGGATAGATTGTATCTATCCCCCTTTTTTAATTATATGGCTATAAAACCTATTTTTTAGAGTAAATAAGCTCAATATTGACAATTTTACTGCGATTTAACGTAATTTTATAACGCTGATAAAGTGTTTTATCGCCCTCTGTATGTACCAGTACCATATTTAATTGATAACGTCGTTCTACGGCTTGTTTTGATATTTTGTTACTGTCTAAATGATAGAGCTTCCCTTCACCACGCTTTAAATAGCGGGCAAATGGCGCTAAGTTAAATTGCAATGTTTGCTGTAACGTATCGTACCCTGGCAAAAACTCTTTTGCCGACACGCGGGTTTCACTTGCAAAATGCAGCCATTGCGCAGCCTGTTTATTTTGCTGACGACGTTTTGAAAAAATAGTTTGTACTTCTTTGGGGATTTTTTTAAACCGCGTGTACTCAAGCCAAATAAACTGACTTGCTATTTTATCTTTGGTGATACTGTTTTTAAATGTAAAGCGCCATTTTGGCCGCCCTTGTACAATAGCGCGCCAAATTACGCGGGTTATGTCTTCTTTAAATATTTCACGCAGGCCATAAATAACACCCAGTATTAAAATAAGCGTAGCTGTGACCTCAGTAAAACTTGAACGTGCATTAAGTATAACTAACATAACAAACGCCATTATAACTGCAGTCACCGTGCCTTTTACTAATCGCTTTAAGTAGCTATTTAAAAAGCGAGTATTACGCTGCAGTATTACTCCATGCTCAATTAAACGTTGTAGCAAACGCATTTTGTTTGTGATTCGGTTAGCATCTTGTAGTGTGGTTTCAGAGTTGTAATTTTTATCTGCTCGGTAAACGTTTTCGCTTTTACAAAACTGCAAAAGGTCGTTCCGCTCTTTAGCAAAATCACTACTACGTGGCCCTTCATCTAACAATTTTAAAAATGATTGTTCTACGTGCCAGCTAAGGTAGTTATCTGCATTTGTATAAAATGGCAGTAATTTTTCGTCATCGGGGGTATAACGGCGTAGCTTTTTTAATAACCCTTCGCTTTGCTCAAATAATTCATTTGCGCGATTATAAAACTCTTCTGCCTCATTTAATTTAAGTGCATCCTTAATATCAGCATCGAGCGCTAAACGCACTTGGTAACAAAATAAATTTAGATTTTGCCTGTAATCCTGCTGTTCACCTTTGTTTTTACTCACAAAACGGCTTCGTACTAGTGGCAAATGAATATTATTGGCGTTGTAAGCTAAGTGAGATTTAAACTGGTTATTGAAGTAAGATTCTTCACTTAACGTTTTTGGATTTATTCCCATTTCATTAGGAATAGAAAAATACAGATCAATACGCTGCTCTGAACGCGCATTTAACTCGGGCTCAATGACAAAAGATAAATTTTCGTCTTGTTTTAGCAATCAACTCTCCTTTTTTTGTTGTTTTTAGTTTACTTCCCTCGTTTACTTTGTTCAATAAAAAAGGCCCCGTAAACACGGAGCCTTAAAAGTTTTATACTTAACTTGAATTCGGCTATAAATAGAATGGTTAAATAGCGTTCAAGTTACTTACAGTTAAAACTTGTAATTAATACTTGCGAATACTCGTGAACCAATAACGTCGTAAATCTCTGGTACGGTGCCCATGTCATTACCGCCAAGGACTTCTTCAGGCTCTTTATCAAAAATATTATTCATACCACCTGTCACTTTCAGTGATTCATTTAGGTTGTACGTCATTGAAATATCGTGATAAATAACATTGTCAGTGCTGAACGACTCACCGTAATAATCCCCACTCATACCACGAATAAAGCGTGCGTTATAAAGCACACTCAACGCATCAGACAAATCGTAATTTACAGACAAGTTAGATTTGATTTTAGAGTAGCCGCCAATGTTACCGTCAATAGTCCCTGTGTAATCAATATCATCTTGCTCAAATTCAACCAAGTAAGTGGTATCTAGGTTGATGCGGTAGTTATCGGCCGTGTAACCAATGTTCCAGTCAATACCTGATGTTTTTTGAGAGCCAACATTGGTTAATGCAGAGCTTAAGTTTGATAAATCCCCTGCTGGGGTAATATTTACCGAATCACACGATTGCGTGTCGCCCGCAAAACAGTTGTTCATTTCGTTTTGTACATCTAAACGCGTAATGGCGTTAGTGATGTCAAACTTCCAGTAATCAAGCGTTGTAGATAAACCATCAACCACTTCCCACACCATGCCAAATGTAAACGAACGGCTTTCTTCTGCTTGTAAGTCAGCATCACTTGTGTAGTTAACTAAAATTTGCGCATCTTGCTCGTTACCCCACGGATCGGCTAGGTAATCGTATGAGCCCGAGTTACCACCAAATAGTTCTGCAACGTTTGGTGCTCTAAAGCCAGTTGCAAGTACAGAACGAACCATAAATGAATCTGTTACATCCCAAGTAGCGCCAAGCTTCCACGTTGTCTCACCACCAAACGTAGAATAATTGTCGTAACGTGCAGCCCCTTCAAGTGTTACCACTTCTAATACAGGCATCGATGTTTCAAAGTAAATCGACTGTACCGAATAATCACCTTCAGTAGGATCTTGCTGAGCAGCTGTACTTTGGCCCAGTTGTGTAATTAAATCAGGTGTGTAAAAACCACTTTCAAAACGGTTCTCAATACCTATAGCGTAACCAATATCGCTATCGGTTAATGCGCTATAACCTGCTGATAGGATAAATTGCTCATTACCACCTTCGTTATTTTCGGTGTAAATAGAATCGTTAGCAGTTAAAAAGTCACGGCTAAGTGCATCACCACTAAACCAAAGTGCTTGGTTTGCGTAAATGCTTTGCTCTACTTGGCTTGCATTAATCGAGTTTTGTACTTTATCTTTAGAGTCGTTTCTGCCGTATGTAGCACTCACATCCCAGCTTGCATCGTTATCTAAAATGCCTTGTAAAGCCACAGATGCACGGTATGTGTCTGTTGTTTGCTCGTATATACGCGGACCAACATCAACCATTCTTCTGCGGTACTCTAGCGAATCGGCAAGCTCCCCGTCGGCGATAAACGCATTAGTGTATTCGCTATCAAGGTTTGCTGTAAGCAAATCTACACTGGCTGGTTGAGGTGCCAATTGCTGTGATGAATCACGACGTGTATACATTAGATCAACATTAAATGTGGTATCAGCGTCTAGCTCTTTATCAAAGCTTGTAAAAAGGCTGTACAAATCGTTTGGTGTTTGCGCATAACTCGATGTAGTGAAGTCGTACGACGTTGTTCTATCGGCAAATACACCATTACCTTCGTATGTTTTACCGCCTAAAGTACCTTGTGGAATAAACGACGACTGTCCTGCAAGCACAAAGCTACGATCTGATTGAATCACTTCGCCACGGCTTGAAAACTGGGCACCCACTACTAAGTTACCATCGGCAATCTGCATGCCATGTAATAAGCTAGTACCGTAGTTGTTACCATCACCTTTCGTTGTGCGGCTTCCTTCAACATTAAGCTCAGTACCTTCAAAATCTTTTTTGGTAATAATGTTAACAACACCGGCGATTGCATCAGATCCATACACCGCTGATGCACCATCTTTTAAGATTTCAATTGATTTGATCATTGCAACAGGAATGGTATTTAAATCAACTGAAGAGTCTGCACCGGTTCCAGAAGAAACCATACGACGACCATTTAGTAACACTAGGGTACGTTGTGATCCCATGCCACGTAAATTAACAGTTGCAGAACCACCCGAACCATTATTACTTGAAGCACCAAGGCTTATACCCGCAGCAGAGGGTTGAGTTGAGAGAATATCGGCAACAGACGTGAAACCACTTTTTGCAATAAAGTCATCGCCAATAACAGTAATTGGGCTGGCTGTTTCCATATCAGTACGGTTGATGCGTGAACCCGTAACTTGAATTTTTTCGATTGAATTTGCAGCTTCGTCTGCTGCTAGTACATGTACACTTGAAAACATTGGGATAGCTGCAACTACAGCTAGACCAAGAGTCGATTTAGTCATGAAAGAATCCTACTTGTTGGAATTTACCAAGATTGGTAATGCTCATTTGTTATAAGAAGAATGAGTCGGCAGGCAACTTAAGCGCACTTAACTGAACGAAAACTTAACGCTTGAGCGCTTTTTAATAAAGGCAAAAAAGACCAACCCAAAAAAGGTACAAAGGTTACTCTTTGTTTCATTGTTAATATAAAAATACAATTTAAAATTAATATCTTAAGAAAAATTACAAACAATTAAAGTACAGATGAAATCAAACACCGCTACTTTGTAATCAAATGTAATTATTCCTGCTGATTAGTAATAATTCAGGTATTAACAACTTAATCACACGGCATTATTAAAAAGGTAAAACCACCTGATAGTTGCTAACTCATGAGAAAAGCCTATTGCTCATAGTCAATAACAAACACTCTTGCTTTGTTAGGTATGATTTTTAAATGTGGACTACACTGTATGGAGTATGTGTGCTTGTACAAATCAACAATTTTGGGATAAAACGTGATCGGTTGGCTGGCTAATTCGTAATAAAATAGGAGTTTATCAGTAGGTAACGTAGAAGTTATAGTTGAGGGTATCTTCTTTTGAAGTCGTTGTATTTATAACGGTTAACTCTAAGGTCCAAAGCATATTATTTTCTGAGCAAATGCCAACCATGGTTTCGCTTTTCCATAAGTCGCCTTGCTTTACAAACTGCTGCGGAATAAACCCCATATACATAGTGATGCCCTTCAACTTTGCTTGTGTTATTTTTATATCATCAGGCAGTTTACTGAAAATTGTAAAAGGTGTTTCAGGTGAAAGAGATTGATGACTAAGCCACACTTTCACATTATTCGGGTAATTACATTCTAAGTTAGGTTCGCAGTTTGAGTTTTTAAGGACCGTCGCGTTTTTATGATCACCAGAATCACAGGCGGTTAACAGTAAAAGTAACAAAAACACAAAACAAAATTGGGTTGCTTTCATAAAGCATGTCCTTCGAATAAAAGCAGATACTAATAATCAAGTTTATAAATGACAAGCATGGTGCACTAAATAACCAAAATTAGACACTAAGCTAATCAAAAAATAGACAACAAAGTCACAAAGTTTGATTGATGTCATAATATTACGTAATTGACCTATCTTTTTTAGGCCAAAAAATTTATTATTTCCCTCGCAAAAATTAGGGTTTCTCGAGTTTGTTTTCTGAAGCATTCATGCTTTGAACGTTTTAGGTAACATGCTTGTGAAGTAATAGTAGGCCCCACTTTTCAAGTGGGTAATTCATTTCTAAACGCATTTATTGCAGCGGAAGCCAGAAAATGAGCCAAACAGTAGCATCACAAACTGAGTATAACTATAAAGTTGTACGCCAATTCGCTATTATGACAGTGATTTGGGGCATCGTTGGCATGAGTATTGGGGTTCTAATTGCTGCCCAATTAGCTTGGCCAGCACTTAACTTTGATACACCATGGTTAACTTACTCTCGACTACGTCCGTTACACACGAACGCAGTAATTTTCGCATTTGGTACAAGTGCACTTTTTGCGACGTCTTATTACGTCGTTCAACGTACTTGTCAAACGCGCCTTTTCTCAGACAAACTTGCCGCAATTTCATTTTGGGGCTGGCAGCTAGTTATCGTATTAGCAGTAATTACTTTACCACTAGGTATTACAAGTTCTAAAGAATACGCTGAACTAGAATGGCCAATCGATATTCTAATCGCAGTTGTTTGGATTATTTATGCAGTTGTATTTTTTGGTACTTTAATTAAACGTAAAGTGTCGCATATTTATGTTGCTAACTGGTTCTACGCTGGCTTTATCATTACTGTTGCGGTGTTGCACATTGTAAACAGCATGGCTGTGCCTGTATCGTTAACTAAATCGTACTCTATTTACGCTGGTGCAGTAGATGCAATGGTGCAATGGTGGTACGGTCATAACGCTGTAGGTTTCTTATTAACCGCTGGTTTCCTAGGTATGATGTACTACTTTGTACCTAAACAAGCGGGTCGCCCTGTTTACTCTTACCGTTTATCGGTCGTTCACTTTTGGGCACTTGTATCTTTATATATTTGGGCCGGTCCTCACCACCTTCACTACACTGCGCTTCCAGATTGGACGCAAAGTTTAGGTATGGTTATGTCTATCATCCTATTCGTTCCATCTTGGGGTGGTATGATAAACGGTATAATGACCTTATCGGGTGCGTGGCACAAACTACGTACTGACCCAGTACTTCGTTTCTTAGTTGTATCGCTTTCTTTCTATGGTATGTCTACGTTTGAAGGCCCAATGATGGCAATTAAATCTGTGAACGCATTATCTCATTACACAGATTGGACTGTAGGCCATGTTCACTCAGGTGCACTTGGTTGGGTTGCTATGATTTCGATTGGTGCTATTTATCACCTTATCCCTGCACTGTTTGCACAAGGTCGTATGTACAGCATTAAGCTTGTTAACACCCACTTCTGGTTACACACTGTTGGTGTTGTTTTATACATTGTTGCAATGTGGATTTCAGGTGTAATGCAAGGTCTAATGTGGCGTGCAGTTAATGCTGACGGTACATTAATGTATAGCTTTGTTCAGTCTTTAGAAGCATCGCATCCTTTCTACATAATGCGTTTTGTTGGCGGTGTATTCATCGTAACAGGTATGTTAGTTATGGCTTATAACGTTTTCCGTACAATTTCAGCTGAAAAAGAATCACTGAAGTTAGACGCGCAAGCACAATTAGCATAACGGAGTGAGATGATGAGCAATAAAAATTCACAAAACAAACACGAAATAGTAGAAAAAAACGTTGGTCTTATGGCCATACTGACTGTTTTTGCTATTAGCTTTGGTGCATTAGTTGAAATTACTCCACTTATGTTCCAAGACGACACAACAAAACCAGTAGATGGCTTACGTCCTCTAAATGCATTAGAAATGGAAGGTCGCGATATTTACGTGCGTGAAGGTTGTTATAACTGTCACTCACAAATGATTCGTCCTTTTCGTGACGAAGTTGAACGTTACGGCCACTACTCTGTAGCAGGCGAGTCAGTATGGGATCACCCTTTCCAATGGGGTTCTAAACGTACTGGACCTGACCTTGCTCGTGTTGGTAAACGTTACTCGGACGATTGGCATTATGCTCACTTAGTGAATCCGCGTGATGTGGTTCCTGAGTCTAATATGCCAGGCTTCCCTTGGTTAGCAGAGAACACAGTTGATACCAGCTTAACTCTGAAAAAACTACAAATTTTCCGTGATACATTCGCTATTAACCCAGAAAACCCAAAACATCCGGGTTTAGGTTACGGTAGCGATGAAGAACTAATAGCTGACGTTGCCAAAGTTGATGCAATGAATGACGGTAAAGGCGCAACAGAAATGCAAGCCCTTATCGCTTATTTGCAACAGCTTGGCACGCACTTGAAGTAATTATTATGGATTACGGAACATACAGAGGCATTTTAACTCTGGTAATTTTAGTATTGTTTATTGTGATTGTTGTATGGGCATACAGCAAGCGTACCAAAAATCGTTTTGACAACGCTGCTAACGCCATTTTTGAAGATGAAAAAAAACATAACAACACACTCTCTAACGAGGAAAAGGAGTCTGAAAAATGACTAGCTTTTGGAGTATTTGGGTTATTGTTTTAACCCTAGCATGCTTACTTATTATCTTTGGCCTATTAGTGTGGAACTTAAAAAACTACGCTGGTGTTGAAGAAGGTGAAGATTGTGGGCATGAGTATGACGGTATTACCGAACTGAACAATCCGCTACCTAAGTGGTGGACTTACATGTTCTTCGCGACATTTATATGGGCGGTTTACTACTTAGCGGCTTATCCAGGTTTAGGTAACTGGGAAGGGTTAGGTAAATGGACAAGCTCTAATCAGGGTATTACCTCTTTAGCGGAATCGAAAGAAGCTGTTAAATTAGCAGCTGAAGAAGGCCGTTTTGTAAAGCTTGATAAAGAGTACGAAGCAGCAGAAGAGCGTTTTGGTCCTATTTTTAACCGACTTGCAAAAGTACCTGTTTTAGATTTGGTTCAATCTAAAATCGATGGCGATGCAGCACAGCAGCTAGCCCTTGAAAATGGTACCGAGCATGAACAAACAGATGGTCAATTAGCGTTAGAAATTGGTCAACGTTTGTTCTCACAAAACTGTGCGCAGTGTCATGGCTCTGATGCACGTGGCGGCATTGGCTTCCCTAACCTAACTGATAAAGATTGGTTATACGGTGGCACACCAGACAAAATTAGAGAAACTCTTCTAATTGGTCGTGTTGCAGCTATGCCTCCTTGGGGTGCAGCATTAGGTGAACAAGGTATAAAAGAAATGACAGCACACGTGCTAAGCCTTTCTGGTCGTACAGTTAACCAAAAAGATGCAGCCGCTGGTGCAGCTAAGTTTGCAATGTGTGCAGCATGTCACGGTGCAGACGGTAAAGGGTCGGTTGCTCACAACCTACCGTTTGGCGCGCCTAACCTAACGGATAACATTTGGTTATACGGTGGTTCTCAACGTGCCGTTGAAGAAACTCTGCTTAACGGTCGTGCTGGTGTAATGCCTGCATGGAAAGACATTTTAGGTGAGGATAAAATCCACCTTTTAACAGCGTACGTTTACAATTTATCGCAAGATAAATAAGCACACTGTTAATAGAATGTTTATAAATTAATTTATTAAATTCAATAGATTAATCCAGATCAAAAAAGCCTCCACTTGGAGGCTTTTTTTTAGTCTTTTACGTACAATTACTATAAAATAACCTCTTCGAAACTAATATTAGAGTCACTATGCAACCTACTCCGTGGTATAAAAACTTTTGGCCTTGGTTTTTAATTTTTTTCCCGCTAGCAGCCATTGTTGGCTGTATTACTTTACTGATCACGGCAATTGGCAACGGCCCAGATATGGTTGTTGATGATTACTATAAAAAAGGTAAAGCAATTAATTTAGAGCTCAGTAAGTTCGAGAAAGCTAAAGCGCTTTACTTACATGGTGAATTAGCAGTAACTAATGACCGAGTGAGTTTTAAATTTACCAAAGGCGATAGCAGTAATGTACCGGCTTTAAAAGTATCGTTTTATCACCGTACAATTAAAGCTCACGACTTTGAAGCGACACTTACAGCTAATGCAAACAAAGAATTCACCGCACTACTTGAAAATTACACTGAGGGTGCCTACTCCATTTTTATTGAACCTATCGATAAAACATGGAAATTAAAAGAAAACATTACCCTACCTACGGTTGAAACCGTTTTAGTTACGCCAAACTATAAGTAGTTATTACTATGTCTAACTCTTGCTTTCATTGCCTTGAGAGTGTGCCAAAAGGATTTAGCGCCACAGTTACAATTGACGATACCCCCCAGCCAATGTGTTGCATTGGCTGCCAGGCCGTAGCGCAAAATATTGTTGAGCAAGGAATGACTGATTACTACAAATACCGCACAGTCAGTGCGGGTAAAGTGGAGCAGCTTGTTCCTGAGCAATTGGCATTTATTAAAAGTTATGACAACGAAGATATTCAAGATGAATTTATAGCCACGAGTAACAATATTTCAGAAGTATTATTGAGTGTTGAAGGCATTACGTGTGCTGCATGTGCGTGGCTTATAGAAAAGCAATTATTGAGTTTAAACACCGTAAAGCGAGTGGATGTAAATACCTCAACTAACCGTGCAATGATCCAGTGGGACAAAACAGCAACACCACTGAGTGAAGTGATTACTGCCTTGGCCAAAATTGGTTACAAGGCGTACCCATTTCAGGCCGATACCGAAGCACAACAAAAGCAACAAACTGCCAAAGCATATATTCGCCGCTTAGGCGTGGCAGGCTTAATGACAATGCAAGTAATGATGTTTGCATTTGCCATGTATTTTGGCATGTTTTCAGGCATGGATAGTAATTTTGAACAGTACTTTAGATGGATAAGCTTAGTACTTGCTTCTCCCGTTATTTTGTATAGTGCCCTGCCCTTTTTAACCAATGCAATTAACGGCTTAAAAGCTAAGCAGCTTAATATGGATTTACCTGTATCCTTAGCCATTTTTGGCGCCTACGGAGCCAGTTGTTATGCCACTGTTATGCAAGTTGGTGAGGTATATTTTGAATCTATTTGCATGTTTACCTTTTTATTATTACTGGGTAAATATTTAGAATTTAGAGCACGCTTAAAAGCAAGTGAATACACAGCAAACCTTCAAAAGTTACTACCATTAACGGCTCGCACGCTTACAGATAGTGGTGAAGAACTCATTATTGCGGCTAAAAAGCTTAAACTTAATGATGTTGTGCTTATTAAAGCAGGTGAAACCATTCCCGCCGACGGTGAACTCATTAAAGGTAAAACGACGGTTGATGAATCAATGATGACCGGCGAGCACCAACCCGTTAACAAGTTTATAGGCCATAATGTGTATGCCGGCTGTGTAAACCACGATGGTGTTATTGAAATTAAAATAAACAAAATAGGTCAAAATACACTTTTAAATCAAATTATTCGCCTGCAGCACAATGCACTCACAAAACGCCCCAAACTGGTCGAAATAACTGATAAAGTCGCTCAAGGGTTCGTAGCTTGCTTGTTAGTATTTGCCTCATTAACCGCTATTGGGTGGTATCAAATTGATCCCGAGCACGCTTTTTGGATCACTATTTCAGTGTTAGTTGCAACCTGCCCTTGTGCCTTAAGTTTAGCAATACCGACTGCTTTAACGTGTGCAATTGCCAGCCTAACCAAAAAGGGAATTTTAATTAAGCAAGCTCATGTACTTGAAACACTCTCCAAATTAACGTTATTTGCGTTCGATAAAACAGGCACACTCACCCAAGGTAAATTTAGCCTTGATGAGGTCGATATTATCGACAGCCACTATTCAAAAGATGATGTAATGGCCATTGCAGCAATGTTGGAGCGTTTTTCTGAGCACCCGATTGCAACTGCTTTTGATGGTTTCACTCCAGCAAAGCATACGCTGCATAACATTGAAGTGCACGCAGGTTTAGGGATCAGTGCACAAGATGAAACCTTTCATTATGCTATAGGTAAAAGTGGTTGGTTTGATAGTAAAAAAACAAACGCACAGGCCAGTTTGTACATAAACAAACGTGTTGTGGCACGCTTTTATTTTGTGGATAAAGTAAAGCACGATGCCGAAAGTTTAATTAAATCGTTACACGCACAGCAATTAACTTGCCACATGTTAACTGGTGATGCGTCAGATGCGGGCAACAAAGTAGCTAAGCAATTAAAATTAGACAGCGTACAATCTGGTTGCTCACCACAAGATAAACAAACCGCCGTAGAGGCATTTTCATCTCAAAATGAAGTGGTCGCTATGGTGGGTGATGGTATAAACGATAGCCCTGTATTTGCAAGTGCCCATTTATCTATTGCAATGGAAACCGGCGCTGATATATCAAAAAACAGCGCCGATGTTGTACTGCTAAATAGCGATTTAGCGTCTATTGATCACTTACTGAATATAGCTAAACAAACTCGGCGTATTATTAAACAAAACCTAACATTGTCATTGTTGTATAATGGCTCAATTTTACCGCTTGCAGCGCTTGGATTAGTTGCTCCCTGGATGGCGGTCATTGGCATGTCTGCCAGTTCGATTATTGTGATATGTAATTCACTGAGGCTATTAAAGTTATGAGCATAATTTACATTTTGATCCCCATTGCCATTTTGTTTGTACTTATTGCTATTGGCGTATTTTTTTGGGCAGTAAAAAGCGAGCAGTTTTCTGATTTAAACAAACAAGGCCACAGTATTTTGTTTGAAGATGACAAAGAGCAGCATAATAAAAGCAATGATTGACCCTTTATACATAAGCGCATTTTTAATGGGCTTAATTGGTAGCGGCCACTGCATAGCAATGTGTGGAGGGATTGCAAGCTCTTTACAATTAGCCAGCGACAAGCGAAAAACACTCTCCTACTCATTTGCTTATAATATTGGCCGAGCATTAAGTTACATGGTTGCAGGCTCACTCGTTGCGGGTATAAGTAGCCAATTTGCTAAACAAAACACATCATTCTCTATAACGCTTTCATTTATTGCTGCCATTTTTATGCTTTTGGTTGGCGTTTACATAATGCGTTTAGGTCCAACATTGCAATGGCTCGAAAAAATAGGCAAAACGCTTATTTGGCAGCATATAGTGAAGCTTAATAAATATTTAATGCCCGTTGACTCAACGGTTAAAGCATTCGGTTATGGCGCATTATGGGGGTGGTTGCCATGCGGTTTGGTTTACTCTGCGCTAACATGGGCAATGACGAGCCCAACAGCATTTGATGGCGCAATGGTGATGTTATGTTTTGCACTAGGTACATTTCCAGCCATGATCACCGTAGGCATTGCGGCGCAAAAACTTAATAGCATAATAAATCATCCCTGGACCCGCATTGTGTTAGGGAGTGTTATAATTTGGTATGGTATCTACTTATTGATTATTGCAACCGACAAGTTAGTACATTAATGTTTAAGATGTATTAACCTTTCGAGGTTTATTTGCCCCAGTATATAAAAACTAAAACGGATAAAATTATGGATTTCACTCAAAGTCGCGCTAAAGGTAATTGTGCTATTAGCTGTAATAACTGCAGCATAAGCCAATTGTGTTTGCCATTTTCGTTAAATGGCCAAGAAATGGATAAACTTGACGAAATTATTGAGCGAAAAAAGCCATTACACAAGGGAGATTACTTGTTTGAATCGGGTGCTCCATTAAAAGCGATTTATGCAGTACGATCTGGCTCATTTAAATCATACACCTTGTCTGAGCAAGGCGATGAGCAAATTACTGGCTTTCATTTAGCAGGCGATTTAGTAGGCTTTGATGCAATTAGTAAAATGACACATCAGAGCTTTTCTCAGGCTCTTGAAACCTCAATGATTTGCGAAATTCCCTTTGACACCCTTGATGAACTTGCAGGTAAATTACCTAAACTACGCCAGCAAATAATGCGTTTAATGAGCAGTGAAATTACCTACGATCAAGAAATGTTGTTACTACTTAACAAAAAATCGGCAGAAGAACGTTTAGCTAGCTTTGTTTATAACTTATCGGAACGATTTGGTGAACGTGGTTTTTCGCGTAAAGAGTTTAGGTTTACCATGACCCGTGGTGAAATAGGTAATTATTTAGGCCTAACAGTAGAAACTATTAGCCGTTTATTAAGCCGCTTTCAAAAGGCTGATTTGATTAAAGTAGAAGGCAAGTTTATTACTATTTTAGATAATGACGCACTGGCTAAAACGGCAGCCATTGTTAGATAGATATACATTGATATAGAACAACAATTTATGTGCTAGGCCTTTAACTGTTTTGTATTTGAGTTACACTAAAAGTACACCAGTTAGGTAAATGGAGTAGCACATGAACACAATTAAACGCATTCTTGCGGTTATTGACCCTACCAAAGACGACCAACACGGTTTAGCGCGCTCAGTCGAGCTGGCAAAAAAATCTGGCGCAACCATTACTGCCTTTATGACGGTATATGATTTTTCGTATGAAATGACAACCATGCTCTCAGGCGATGAGCGCGAAGCCATGCGAGAAGCCGTTTTAAAAGACCGCGAACTATGGCTAAACGATTTAGTTTCACCTTATAACACGCTAAATATTGAAACGTTAGTTGTTTGGCATAACCGCCCTTACGAAGCCATTATTGAAACAGTTATTGATCAAAACTACGATTTAGTTATTAAAAGTACCCATCAACATGGTGCACTAAAATCGGTAATATTTACCCCAACAGATTGGCATTTAGTGCGTAAATGCCCTACTCCGGTGTTATTTGTAAAAGAAATGGCATGGCCTGAAAATGGCAATATTTTAGCTGCAGTTAATGCAGTAAGTGAGAATGATCAGCATATTGCGTTAAATAAACGTATAGTTAAAGACGCGCAATTTTTATGTGAACTTGCCAACGCAAAGCTTAATTTAGTCAATGCATTCCCCGCAACCCCTATTAATATAGCGATTGAAATACCAGAGTTTAATCCTAGTCTTTACAACGAGTCAGTAAAAAAACACCATATAGAATCAACCAATGCACTGGCTACTGAGTTTGCTTTAACTAGTGAGCACTGCTTTATCGAAGAAGGTTTACCAGAAGATGTGATCCCCGACATTGCTAAACGCCTTAACAGCGAGCTCGTTGTTATTGGAACCGTAGGCCGTACAGGATTAAGTGCCGCATTGGTAGGCAATACTGCAGAGCATGTAATAGATAGCCTAGACTGCGATGTATTAGCACTAAAACCAGATGGCTATGTAAGCCCATTAGCAAAAGATTAATAAATTTTGCTGTAGCTCCCAATATGCTAATAACATATAATACGCCCCTTTATTTCTAGCAAGTATTTTGCCGCATTGTTTACTAAGGGGGCGTAGTGTCTAACTCAGCTCAAGCCAAAGCTCAATATAACTTTAATAAGTTACAAAAGCGTTTACGCCGTTTAACTGGTCAAGCCGTTATGGACTTTAACATGATTGAAGAAGGTGACCGCATTATGGTTTGCCTCTCGGGTGGTAAAGATAGCTATACAATGCTTGAAATGCTGCAGCATCTTAAACGTGTTGCACCGATTAAATTTGATCTTGTGGTTGTTAACCTCGACCAAAAACAGCCCGGTTTCCCTGAACATGTTTTGCCCGAGTACCTAGACAAACTCGATGTAGAGTACAAAATTGTAGAAGAAGATACCTACAGCATTGTCACCGATATAATTCCTGAAGGTAAAACCACCTGTTCGCTGTGTTCTCGCTTACGCCGTGGTATTTTATACCGCACAGCTAAAGAACTTGGCGCAACTAAAATAGCCCTTGGCCATCACCGAGACGACATGATTGAAACACTGTTTTTAAACATGTTTTATGGTGGAAAACTAAAAAGTATGCCAGCTAAATTAATGAGCGACAACGGTGAGCATATGGTAATTCGCCCGCTTGCATACTGTAAAGAAGCTGATATTAGTAAATATGCATTTACTCAAGGCTACCCAATTATTCCGTGTAACTTGTGTGGTTCTCAAGAGAACCTGCAACGTAAACATACAAAAAATATGTTGGCGCAATGGAATAAAGATCATCCGGGTCGCATAGAAAGTATTTTTACTGCAATGCAAAATGTAGTGCCATCTCACTTAGCCGATGCTCAATTATTTGACTTTGAAAACCTAAAAACAGGTGACGTTATTGACGGCGGTGATATTGCACTCGACAAGCCAGATATTCCTAAAATACCGGTCAACAGCGATACAGACGAAGAAAACGCTGGCGTTGTTACAATCAACTTAAGTTAACTACGTTGTATTTTTGGGTTTGCTTTATAGCAAACCCAAAACCAGTTTAACCCTCGGCTAATCCTTTTAAAAACTCCAAGCTTAATTTTTCTTGTTCATTAGGTTGGTACGGCAGCTGTTGTAAACTGTCATAAGGAAAGTCATTTATATCAAAATGACTAACTTCACTGTTACCAAAACTGTTTCGCTCGCCAGGACTGGGGGACATTCTTTCAATTACAAATCCACTCAATCGCATATCAGCCATACCTTGTGGCAAAATTGACCAGTGCGCTTTTAAATCAATAGTTTGGCTTCCTTTACTTAAACGTTGTTTACTTACCAAGTGCGCAAGTGGTGTGTCGCCACTAAACAGATTTGCCCGAAGACGATACAAGCCTTTTTTAGTTACTTTTAAATTGGCGGGTATAAGCATGTTTTCATTTTGTGGATATGCCGATTCAAAACCAAGAAGTGTAGCACTTGGAGGCATATATTGGATTTGCGCCACCACGGGGATTTGTTTCCCATCAACATTAGCTTCAACAAATATTTGTAAATTTCGCGGGTAGTCTTCCTCTGCTTTAAAAATAACATTGGCTTCGCCCTCTCGCGCGTTACTTTTATAAGTTGTTACTATCTCTTTTGTATCTGTATTGGCAAGCTCTACAATCACATTTTTAAGGCCACCTGCGCTGACTTTTAATGTAATTTTTTCTGGGTAAACAAACCTATATTTACTCAGGCTGATTGTAACTGCATTTCCTTTGTCATCTATTGGGCTTTCAACAGGATAAAATTGATTAGGTTTTAAACGGTCTTCATCAAATTCAGACAAGGGTTGTGAATACGGTGGGTATTTAAGTGCACTTTCATATTGAATTGCAACCTGCTCAGCGGCTTTTGCTAAGTTGCTATTATAATCTGTTGCTACTTTATGCTTCTGTGGTGATTTACCGGGCAAATTTGCAGTGCTTTTTTGTAAGTTTGATTTATGCTCAACGTTGGCAGGCTGTTTTACCTTAACAACAGAAACATCAGCCTCTATCTCTTCTTGAGAGGGCCATACTAATAAAGCAAATACAGCCATTATTGAAATGACGACGAAGGTTTTTTTTATCATTTATACTTCAATCCTTATAAAAAGTGCAGCTTAAAAAAGCTGCACATTCAACGTTTATGGGATCACATTATAAATTAATGCAGAAGCACTCGTTGTATTTGAGTTTTTAATATAGCGATAGTTCTTTTTCCAAAACCACGACCCTGTTGTTTGATCAAATGTATTAAAACCAACATTTTGCCCATCAACATTTATATTATTCATAGCAATGGTTACATTACCTTTACGCTGAGCATTATGAATTTCATTATGGCTGTAGCTGTCGCTCATCATCATAGGATAATGATTAGGCATAAAACTATTTACAGCATCGCTTTGTGATTTTAATCGACCATCAGTATCTATACTGCTACTACAGCTACCAAATGAACGCGCTGAGCTTGCACCGCATGATGAGTGCGACGCAACAACCGAATCGTCATTACCTTTTAAAAATGCGCCTGTGATCCCTAAGTATTCATTACCGTCAGCAACAAAACGTAAACGAGGTGTACGCGCATCTGGAAATGGAGAAATTTTACGCGCGTTATTTACTTTTAAATCATGTAACACGCCAACCGCTTCAGTAACATCGCTTCCTAGCCACCATCTAAGTGCTGCATCTATAGCAAAATTCCATGAGGCACCGGTTAGTGCGCTTACAGCAACATCAGCAAGTTCACTACCGCCACCAGCACCAGCTAAATCAAATGTAGCAACAATATTAAGTGGAGTAAGCCCTGCGTTTTCTAACCAGTTTGCTTGGTTATCAATAATATGGCGTGCAATTAAATCCCCCGTTGAGTGTGTCACTAATACACACCCCTCTGCGCATAAATTTGAGCGCGATAATTGCTTTAATTTAGGCCAAACCCAATCTGTTGCTATTTTACCTTCAACACGCTCGTAGGCAGGCCAATCAATTCGCTCATCTGCTCGGTTATTCCAATAGGACTGCCAATATGTTTCGCCATCGTTTACAACGTCGCTACCTGATTTATTGGTTATTTGAGAAACCTGCAAGCCATGGATTAATATTATTTTGTGATCTTTACTCGCAGCTGAAAAGCTCATTAGCATAGCAAGGCATGCGCCTAATATATGTTGTGGCTTTAGCCATTTGTGTGTGTGTGTGTTGTTCATAAAATTCCTTAATGTGTGTGTTTAATATTTTTAGTTAAGGTATTCATCGTCATTATTTTTTTGTGCTGAACAGAAATAATTACGCATATGTAAGGCTTATATCTCACGTTAACGACGTTAAAAAATTCTTATTTAGAGCAACCAAATAGCGAATTTTTTGCTGGCTATCAACACGTTTATTCGCCCTCAAACTAGATCACTTAATTAAGCGAGTTGGTATAAAGTATTAGTTAAGCAATGTGTGTAACTCATCAGTCCAGACAATGACCAGTATTAGGAACAAAGTACAAAAATGCAACAATTTATTATCATTTGTAATAAATATAAATTTAATCTAATTAAATCAATATAGTAAAAATTGTTATATTTAGGATTATTATGGGGAGGTTTGTAATATTAAATATTGCTGAGGCGCTAAAAATATACGGTACCAAACCTAAAAGATTTTAAGTTTGGTACACATATATTGATGTTATAACAATTATTGACCTTTAAGCTCGCTTGTAAATTGCCCTATAGCATTTACAACTTCTTGAGCACCATTTTGAATTTCAGTCATTACATGTCCAGACTCTTTAGATAAAGCTAAGCCTTGCTCTGCTTTTTCTTTGCCTTTTTCAATCACATCTACCGTGTTTTGAGTTTGCGATTGATTGCGCTGTACAACTTCTACAATTTCTTCTGTTGCTTTAGACGTGCGTGATGCGAGTAACCGAACTTCGTCTGCTACAACGGCAAAGCCCCGACCTTGCTCACCAGCACGAGCCGCTTCAATGGCTGCATTTAATGCGAGCAAATTAGTTTGCTCTGCAATGCTGCTAATGCTTTGAACTATGCTCGCTATTTGCTGAGATTGTTGATCTAATGCCGAAATTTCACTTGCCGCTTGTTCCATATTAATTGCAAGCTCTGTCATTACTGCCACTGTGTCTTTAACTACTTCAGCACCTTGCTCTGCTTTTTTATCTGTTTGAGTTGACGTACTGTAGGCAATTTCTGCTGCTTGCGAAATTGCAATTTCTCGATTTACTTGCTCTGTAATTACTGTGGCAAATTTCATTACCTTGTACAGTTTTCCAGCATCGTTAGAAATAGGATTGTAAGATGCCTCTAACCATACAATATTGCCGTGCTTATCTACTCGCTTAAATCGAGACGCAATAAACTGACCCTGCCTAAGTTTTTGCCAAAACGTTTGGTACTCTGGAGATTCAGCCTCTTCGCGCTCACAAAAAATTCGGTGATGCTGACCCAAAATTTCTTTTTCTTTATAGCTCATAGCGTCTAAAAATTGCTGATTAGCTTTTAAAGCATGCCCCTCTAAATCAAATTCAATAACCGCCATAGAACGATAAATTGCTTTAATTGTGTCACTTTGCTCACGAGATGCAGTAATTGTTTTGGTTAATACGGTACAAAAAATAGAAAAATACAAAAGCTGATCTTGCTCTCCTTTTACAGGGTGAACAATTAAGCGCAACCATTCAACTTGGCCATCTTGGCGAATAAATTGTAATGCACCGCCCCAATGGCCCTCTTTTTTAATTGCTTTTTGTAGGCTTTTATATTCTTCAGAGTGTTGAGAGTGCTCAGAAATAATATCTACAATTGGTGTATTAATAATATGATTTTCTCTATAACCCAACATTTTTAATAGCTGTTCATTAGCGTGGGAAATTCGTCCATCATAAAGGATATTAATCACCAGCATTTCACGATTAAGGCCTTCCCATACTTGTTGCAGGGGATAAAGCTCCGCTTTTAATGATGCTATTTCGTTTTGTTTACTATTAGAAAAAAACATTAATATCCTTACCAATATGCGTGATATAAAATTTATAAATTTAGGAGCTAATTAGTACAAAATAACAGTTAACTGTTACTTTAAAGCTTAAGAGTATGTTTTAAATGTCATCAAAACCAACACTTTAGAATGGCAAAAATACATGTTAAACATAAATTTTTGAATATATATTACTTTAATATAGCCTACTTATAAGTCAAACTTTGGACTCGACTATTTTTATAAAAATGGTTATTTACTCTTATTTTTCATATTTTTAATTGCAGCAATAACTCCGGCAATAATTTATCAATGCACTGGGCGCAGTCTTTAGATTTATGATTTAAGCACACCCAACCGTCTGTTCCCATTATTTGCAGTGAAGTTATATCTTCTCTACCTATGGTTTTGTATTTAGAACACCACACCCCTTTGACTTTAAATATGCCAAAGTTAGTGGTTATACGGTTTATTGTAAAAGGGGTTTTCATAATGTTATTTCACTTGTAATCGCTCATATAAACCGGATGAGCGCGATACGGTTTTGTTCATTGCCAATTGCAATACTTTTTTGTCGGCAACTAGCTCAAACGTGTGCTTAGCACGGGTAATACCGGTATAAACAAGCTGGCGATTAACCCCTACACTTGCTTGCTGTAGTGGTGGTAAAACCATCGCGGTATAGCTAAATTCTGACCCTTGTGATTTATGTATGGTCATTGCAAATACTTTATCGTGGGCGGGTAAACGCGCCGGTGAAAATGCACGTGTGCTGCCCTGCTCGTCAATAAATATAGCCTTAAGCTGCCCAGCTTCATCATTCATTAAAATACCAATGTCGCCATTAAAAAGCTTTAATTGATAATCGTTTTGGCTCACCATTATGGGCATACCATTATAATGGCGCTGATTTGGGTTAACGTTTATCAACCCTTGTTGCTGCAGGGTACGTTCAATGCGTTGATTCAAACTATTAACGCCATAGTCGCCCTCTTTTACTGCGGCCAGTAATTGATACCCAGCAAACGCAGCATGCACTTTAGCTACACTCTCACCTTGAGCAATTAAATTTAAATAGTGTGCATAATGTTTGGCCGCTCGATTTACTAGGTTCTCTATTGGTTTACCTATAAAGTCGTAATCCAAAATAACATCATTAAAGTGTCCTTCAACACTCTCTTGCTCTACATAATTTAATAAACCACTATTGTTCGTGTTTACTGCTAATGCCAATTGGCCTATGCCACTTTTAGCGTCAAAGCGGTAACTGCGTTGTAAAAATGCAATGCAATCGGCTAGTTTAAATGGGCTATTTCCCTGCGGTGTTAATGTGGGCTGGTTATTAAAACAAAGCGCATTTAATTCATTACATCGTTGATTTGAATAGCTTGGTGTGCTCCCAAGGGTCAGTCCTTGGCATATATCACTCATTACGCTGCCAGTATCAACTGAAGCAAGTTGGTCTTTGTCACCCAACAATATTAATCGAGCATGCGCAGGCAAGGCCTCTATTAATTTCGCCATTAGTGATAAATCCACCATGCTTGCTTCATCAATAATCAACACATCTAAATGCAGTGGGTTGCCTTGGCTGTGTCTAAATTTATTCGTAAACGGTTTTACCCCCAATAAACGATGAATAGTTTGCGCGGTATCAGGAATTAGCGCTTTAATATCATCAGGTATACTCGTTAACTGATTTTTAGCCCCTAAAATGGACTCACTAAGCCTTGCCGCGGCTTTACCTGTTGGTGCCACCAGCTTTATGCTTAATGGCGCCGACTTATAAAGCGATTGCAATATAGCCAGCAACTTAGTTACCGTGGTTGTTTTTCCTGTGCCTGGCCCACCGGTTATTACACTAAACCCTTTAGTTGCTGCAATGGCGCACGCCACTTTTTGCCAGTCAATGCCTGCCTCTGATTGCGCTTCAAAATAATGCTGCAATAGGGTTGCAAGAGTTTGGTTATCAACATTAAGCGGTCGCTCACTCATTGCTAACAAACGCTCTGCAAGTATTTGCTCATAGGCAGCAAGGCGCGAAAAATAAAGGCGTTGGTCAAATAATTGTAGTGGTTTGGCATCTCCGACGCTTTGATGGTTTTGCAAGTAGATAAAGGCAGCTTGTTGGTCAAACCCTTGTGCAAATGGGCTAAATGTATCGGGAATATTCCCTTCAATTTTATTAAAGTCGCTTTGGCGCAAATTAAACGGATTAGCCCAATCTATGGCGTTTAATGTTAAGCAACTATGTTGGCTTTGCTGGGCTATACATAACAATAAAACAATATAAAACAGCTCATTATGGGTTGTTTCATGAGTATTTGAGAGTAATTGCGCAAGTTTTACGTCAACGACTCGTATTCGATTTTCAGCCAGTAAAAAATCCAGCAATGGCAGTTCAGTAACCACGCTGTTAGATACTGTCTTTTGCTCATAAGATGAAGACGTTTGTTCAACTTCATCATCTAGCGCGTCAAATAAACCTGGCTGCTGATTTAACTCGCTCATAGCATAGCTCCTTGGCTAAATAAGCCATCTAAAATAGTTACTTGCTCTAACGTCAATTTATTAAAGAAGACACCTTGCCCAGCTGGCATGCCTCGCAAAAAGGTGTAGTACACGCCTCCTAAGTGGCGTTCAATTGAGTAGTCACTTATGCGTTGTTTTAATAGTCTATGCAGCGCTACGGTATATATTAAATACTGTAAATGGTATTGATGGCTGCTCATGGCTTGCTCTAGCTGTTCGGGTTCATAATCTTTAGGCGTGTTACCTAAGTAATTAGATTTATAATCTAAAATGTAATATTTACCTTGGTGGCAAAATATTAAATCCACAAAGCCTTTTAAAAGACCTTTAACATGAGAAAAATCCAGCTTACTTTGCACAAAACCAAAGTGCTTAATGAGCACTTCGTTAAGTTTGGGGGCACTTAAACTCGTCAGCGGTAAATTAAATTCCATTTCGACCAAGCAATCACTCGGCGCTAGTGTACTTAAACTTAAGTTACTTTGAGTATTTAATGGGCAATTGAGTACATCTAATATCCACTGCTGGGCAATCGGCTGCCATGTGTCGCTAATATGGTATTTTTCAAAGGCATGTTTTATCACCTGGGATAAATTTTGTTCGCTGTTAGTTGGGTGAACAACTGGGCTTGTGAAATCTATTTGCTCTAAAATCTCGTGCAAACAACTGCCTGGCTTTGCCCCTTTTGGAAAACTGAAAGGTGATGGGAGTTCGTCTTGTTGCACGGCAAATTCGTCTTTTTCGTGATCTTCATCGCTTCGCCCTGGCGCTAATTGGTCGCTGTGCTTTTTAAAACTCAAAGCACTAAAACTGGTTGCACGCCAATCGCGTTCAATATGAGCCGTACTGTTATTTACACTCAATGTTTGCTGGGCGGCCTCGGTATTAATAAATTGCAAAGCCCCCTGAGATTGTAAATCTTCAGAGGTAAATTGATGGTAAGCCATGGCTGAATGCGCTTTACAAAAATCAATTAAATGGGTGCGCCATATCTGACTACTGGCCACCTCTATCCCCGAAAATAATACGTGCCCTAATGCACTACTTTGAATCGCTAACCGGCTACTCTGCCCTTGCCCTATGTTATAAACACCCAAGGCACAAAAGTGCACAGCCCTGGTAAGTGCCACATACAATAAACGTAAATCTTCAGCGAGGCGCTCTTTTTCAGCCTGTTGGAGTGCGTCTTCATCTTTGCTCAAATCATAAATGAGTTTGCCATTTTTATGATATAGCGCTTCTTTAGTTTCTCGATAGCCACTGGCAAAGGGCATAAATACCAATGGATATTCGAGCCCTTTTGAGGCGTGCATCGTCACAATTTTGACTAAGTTGGCATCACTTTCTAAACGTACTTGCACGGTTTCGCCATCTTGTTGGCTTACCTTTTGCGCAAACCAGCGCAGTAAACGCAATGTACCTTCAAGCTCAATTTGTTTTTGCTGCAATATTTCACCAAGGTGCCTAAAGTCGGTAAGCCATCGCTCCACGTTATAGCCTAAGCCTTGCCATTTAGCACTAAGCTGATTATGGCTTAGCAATCGCTCAAGCATGGCCATTGCCCCTTGTTTATGCCAAATATGGCTAAGTTGAGCAAAAAAGTTTAGGTGTTCTTGCCAAGCGTTCTCGTTATCGGCGAGCAAATATATATCGTTATAGCTTAAACAAAATAACGGTCCTGCAAGCACACCACGAAGCAATGACTCATCATATTGACCATGTAATGCCGTTAAAAAATTAAGTAAATGATGACTTAACTCTTGGCTAAATACGCTGTCTCGCGATAAGTAAACACTGGCAATTTTAGCCTCGCTCAGTGCCTTTTTCATTATTTGCGCTTCAACGCGATCTCGTACCAAAATACAGATGTCTGCCGCACTGATTGGTGTGTTGCCAATGCACGCTTTGCCTTGCTTAGCGTGTTCAAGTAGGGTCACTATTTTATTGGCAAAATAGGTGGCTAAGTGTGCTTGGCCGGCCCCTTTGCTGGTGGGCTTATTTTTTTCATCTGCGGCTTCATCTACAAACACGTTAAATTCAAAGGCAGTGGCTGGTTTACCATCAATTAAAAAAGAGTCTTCCGCTTTTTTACCTTTAGCGTTTACTTTATTAAACGGTATGGCGTCGTTATAAATAAAGCTGTTGTCGTGTTTACTAAAAAGGCTATTTACGCTGTTTACTATATCGCTGCTTGAGCGAAAGTTAGTGCCCAATGTAAATTGTTGTGGCTCGTCTACCGCCTCTTTTGCACCTATATAGGTGAATATATCTGCGCCCCTAAAACCATAAATAGCTTGTTTAGGGTCGCCTATCATGGCGAGTGTGGTATTGGCTTGGCCATAAATTTTACTAAAAATACCATACTGAATCGGATCGGTATCTTGAAACTCATCTATCATTGCAACCGGAAACAACTGCGCAATTTTTTGCGCAAGTACATCACCTTGTTCATTATTAAGCGCAGTGTATAAATTAGTGAGCAAGTCGTCAGGCGTGATTACACTTTGCTCTTGCTTGCGCTTTACAATGGCAGCTTTTACCCAGCGTGCGGCTTCTTGTACTAAAGCTATTTTTAAACCTTGGTTCATCGTGTTGTTAAGCGCTGATAATTTATCAAACTGACTCAATAGAGGATGCGTGAACAAGGGCTGATTTTTTTTGTAATTACCCGCATCACGTAAGTTTTCGCTACTCCAAATTTCAAACGAATACTTATTGGTGCCAAATTCAAAAAATACCTCGTCGTTTGCACAAAATGCATCAAGCGCTGAAAGGCTTGCTTTGCGAGCTGGCGTTTTAGCGCCACTTAAGCCAGAGCTTTTAATGGCATCGGTAAATGCACATTCTTGGCAATCTTTTTTAAACTGTGGAACAAGGTCGAGGTATTCATCACGAGCTTGCCATACATCGTCTAGCTTAATTTGCGGTGTAACGGTCGCATTGGCTTTATTTAAAATACTTGCCACCTGCGAAAATAAAGACTCTGGTGCTGCAAATACCTCTAATATGGCGTTAGTTTTATCTTTGCTAAGTGGGTATACAAATGCGCGCCAAAAATCTTTAATCGTTTCGAGCAGTATGTCGCGCTCATCTAAAATAAATTCTAAATTAAATGCAACACCGGATTCAAACGCATGTTGTTTTAACATTCGCTGACAAAAGCCATGAATGGTAAATATGGCCGCTTCGTCCATCGATTTTGCAGCGGCATCGAGTAAATCAAACGCACGGTGTTTGTCATCTACTGCGGCTATTACGCCTTCTATTAACTCATCGTTTGGGTCTTGGCCAAGTAATGCATCGCGCGCAGCAATAATTCGGCTACGCACGCGGTCTTTAATTTCTTGAGTGGCGGCGTCGGTAAATGTCACCACCAAAATTTGTTCCACGCTCAGAGGAAGATTGAGCTCACCCGGTATTTGCATACCAAGTAAATAGCGTAAATATAACCCGGTAATGGTATACGTTTTACCGGTGCCGGCACTGGCTTCTATTAAACTTTGCCCTTTAAGTGGCATAGTGAGTGGATTAAGCGCTTGCATGGTCGCTCTCCTTTGCATGCTCAAATAACGGCGCGAGTAGTTTTTCGCTCCAGCTAATAAATTCGTCTTGGCAGTCGTTAAGCGATTGCACCGTTAAGCGAATATAGGGGTTTTCACCTTCACCTCGGCCTATGTATTGCGGGCTAAATTTGTTCATGGCTTTTGCCATGTTGCCGCCACTTTTTATGTATTCGTAACCACTTACTGGATAAAATGCCACGGGCTCTTTTCGCAAAGCTTTGTATAATTCAAACCAATCAGCCAAAATTAAATCAGCATCGGCTTTACTCATTGGCGCAAAACTAATTTGTTTATCAAGCCCCAGTAATAACGTTTCCAGCTCATACCCCAAACTTTGTGCCACAAGGTGATAAATAAAACCTTTAATCATGTCTTTGGCTTTAATACTCGCGCTACGGTAAAACACCTGCTTGTGCATAAAAATATGGTTAAGCCAGCCTTGAATTTGTGTACCCTCAATATTAAACGACACTTCAACAGGTTCACTTTTACCCGCTTTTATTTGCTCTTTTACTTGCCCGGCAAGTGCGTCAATACGATGTTCCATAGTTTGTAAAATTAAGCTGCCCACATTTGCTTGCGGTAAAGCCCCACGCTGTAAAATTTGTTCAGTACTAATTGGGGTATTATTTATGTTGGCTTCTAAAATTTCATCTAAGTAAAAGTATCGGCTTAATGCATCTAGGCTAAATGGTTCTTCATCTTTTGCCACTTCGTTAAATTGCGGCAAGCGTAAACCCAAGGTTTGACTGTAAAAGCTCTCTTGCGCGTTGCAAATACTGCGTATAAACACATCAAGCTCTAGCTGCTCAGGGGCGTTTACATCAAGTGCGGTAACGGGCTCTGGTAAAACAGGCTCATTTGGCAGCCAAATTGGGTTATAACTATGATTGCTGAGCACGTTATTTTTACTATCGTCAGCTTGGTAGTAGTGGCTGTTAAACGGCTGTAAGTGTTGCTGGCTAATTAAACATGCAGGCAAGGTTTTAGTTGAACCGTCACTTAGCGTAAAGCTACGCCCTATGTATTCTAATAATTCGCTCACCAAGGTTGATGGCATTCGGGGTTGGTTATCAAAGCACGAGCGACCAATATAGCTCATATAAAGATTATCGCGGGCACTGAGTAGCGCTTCTAAAAACAGGTAGCGGTCATCTAATTTCCGTGATCGGTCACCTTTTTGCTTTTTAGAATGCGGCACTAAATCAAAACCAATAGGTTGCACGTTACGTGGGTAATCAGCGTCGTTTAAACCTAGCATACACACCACTTTAAACGGCACAGCGCGCATAGGCATTAGGGTACAAAAGTTGACTTGTCCGACCAAAAATCGCTGGCCTACGCCTTTTTCTTGTATACCTTGTTTTATTAAATAGCTAACTATACGCTGCGACACCGCTTGATTGTAGTCGCCGTTATCGTGATGCTTTTGAATATCTTCAAGCACTTTTTGCAGTACGAGTAAATCCCAACTATCGTCGCTTTCACTTTCATATACAGCACCTAGCAGCTCGCTTAAAATGTGCGCTTTATTAGTAAGGGTATCGTCAGGGGTAAGCTTGGCTTTAAAGTTTTGTAGTACATCAATAAAATCGACCAGTTTATTGAGCGTATCAAGTGCCATTCCCTCTACTTCATCGGCGCTGTATATACCATTAAATGGGCACTGTTCGTCTCGCATGGCAATACCCAGTAATAAACGGTTTAAACCATGCTGCCACGTATTTAGCTCAATGGCGGGTAAATCAAAACTGTGTTTATGTTCGCCGTTTATGCCCCATTTAACACCTACGCGCTCAAGCCAATATTGTATTTGCTCGTACTCATGGGCTTCTAAACCAAACTTTTCGGCTATTTGGGTGACCTGCAGTAAATCTAAAATATCTGATACGCCAAAGCGCGAGAACGGTAAGTTAGCTAAGCTTGCAAATGAGCTTAGCACGGGTTTTTCTTGCTCTATAGCTAAATCCGCTAATGCGAAGGGAATGTATCGGCTGCCCTGTGCGCCACCAAATACCGCCTCGATATAAGGACTGTATGTGCCTACATCAGGCATCATTACAATAATGTCTTTGGGAGTAAGCGCCGGGTCTTGGTTAAATAAATTAAGTAGATAGTCGTGTAATCGCTCAACTTCTCGAAGCGGTGTATGGCAATCACTAAGGGTAATACTGGTATCGTTCGCACTTACTGGTAATTTACCTTCATCGTTTATAAACCACTCTTTGTTATCGGTAAGCGATTCCCCTTTAAACGCAAGTTGATAAATTTCACTTTGCACTTGCCCAAGCAATGTATTATCAAACGCATCGATAAAACCATCAATCCAGCGGGCATCTAGTTGTACTAATTGCTCAAAATAATCGCGACCTAATTTCCCCCACGACGATAAAAGTGGGTTACCTATAAAGTAATAGTCTTCATCTGGGTTAGTTTGCTTTTTTTGCTGAGCTTCTATGAGGGGCATTTTGGCATATTTAGCATTTATTTTTGCCGCTGTTTTTTCGTCAATTATGTCGCCCCAGTAATGCTCACTCGGGTTAAAAAAGAATAAAAACACCTCTGTTTTTTTGCTCAATGCTTCAAACACATCAAGCTGAGAATTAGCAATGGCCGATATACCAAATAAACTAATGCGTTTAGGTAATAAGCTGTTGTCCATATCGTCAAGTGCACCGAGTAGCTGCCCTTGCATGTTTGCGCGATGAAATTGGCTTTGGCCTAGCTCTTTGCTTAGTTTTACAATTCGGCGCCATAAATCAGGTTGCCATGGGGCAATGGTTACGTCTACATCATCAAGTTCATCACTGCCACTATCCCACGTGGCTATCCAGTGTGGGCGGTACATTAAGTATTGGTCGTACACATCGGCTATTTTTTCGCATAGAGCAAAGGTTTTTTGGCCATCAATATCGCCCTCTAAATAGGTTTTTAGAGGTAAATACAACGGCTCGTCAATAAAAGTAGGCAAAATTGAAAACAATTTCCAAGCAAGGTTTGGCTTATTAAAAGCCGACTCTTTAGGCACATTAGGCAGTAGTTGCTGGTAAAGTTGCCAAATAAAACTCGATGGCAATGGAAAATCAACCTGCGCTGCTATCCCTAAATGTTCACTCAAGCCAATTTTTAACCACTGCGACATACCCGGCGATTGCACCAGCACCACTTCTTTGTCGAACGGGCTTTGCAATGGGCTTACTTTTAACAGTTGATGAAACTGTGCTTGCAGGGCTTCCATACGGTTTGATTGAATAATATTGAGCATACGACACGGTCCTTACTTGAAGTAAAACCAGTGTAAGATATTTTCAATTATAGGGGTAGCAATAAGGGAGAAATGGCGTTAATAAAACAGCAAGTTAGCGTGTAGTTAAACAAAAAGTAAACGCACAGAACTTACTTTAATCACTTTTTAATCACTGTGCGTTTATTATTTTATAGCGCTGTTATTTATAAGGGCTAATACTTGAAAGCCCAAAGTTACTTTGCATAATGACTTTGCCGTCTATGCCTTTAAGTTTTAGTGAAATAGCCGGGTCGGCTTGCTCCCAGTCTATGCTTAAATCGCCATAATTTACGTTATGAGTGAAGTCGCCTACACGGTGTTTATTTGGGCTAACGTCTTTCCACTTTTCAGTTAAGCCTGAGCTGGTCATTTCAATAAGTGGGTAATCTAGGTTTTGATCGTATTTAGATATTTCGCCCCAATGCGTGTCGCCACTAATGATCACCACCCCATTGACCTTATGTTTTTTTATTAGCGCAAATAACCTATTGCGATCCTCTGGAAAATTAGCCCATGATTCCCAGCCAGTGAAATCAGGCAATAATTGAAGGCTTGATGCAATAAGCTTAATTGCGGCTGGCTTTTTAAGCTCAGTCTCGAGCCATTGCCACTGCGCCTCACCTAGCATAGATGCCCCTTTAACCTCGGTTGGGCTATAAGGGCCTTGGTTATTTAATTTACGCTTGGTGTAATACTCAAGCTCGCTTACGTGATTAAGTGTGTCACGGTTCCAGCGTAAATCAGGCATGATCACCTGTACAGTTTGATCGCCTTCCCCATACGTATACGAGGTGTAAATACCGTCTGAACGTGTTCTGCGCTCAGAGCTAGCGGGCTCTTCCCAAAAGTCGAGCATAATTTGGCGCGATTGCTCTTTATGCGGGTATTCTTTTCCGGCATCGTTTTGACCAAAGTCGTGGTCGTCCCACATTGCAATGATGGGTGTATTTTCTTTTAGGGTTTTAAAGCCGGATTTTGCGCCTAATTTTTGATATTTATTGGCAAGTACTGACATGTCGTTGGTGTCGCCGTAGATATTGTCGCCTAAAAATATAAATAAATCGCCCTGCTCTTTGTTTATAGTGTCGAATATTGGAATGTCTTTGTCTTGATGCCCGCACGAGCCAAACAATATTTTTGATGGCGCAGCCATCGCACTTGAGCTTATAACTAACGCAAGTGTTGAATATAAAACAGGTTTTAATCGCATTTTCATTTTAAGATCTCTTTAATAGCGGGTGCCATATTCGGGTTTATTTTGTAAGGGTGTAGCCCAAGTGCCTCAAGCACCGTAGCAGCTATTTGCGCCTGTTTAACATTGTTAATTTTTATTAAGCCATTTCCTTTAATTGCAGGGCCAATAGCGCCAAGCCAAATATGCTCTGAACCAATAATCCCTTCTGGAAATGCTTTTTTACCCTGCGCTGATTTAGCTAATGCCTGTTTAGAACTATGATGTTGCCAATCGTTTGCATTACTACCGCGGCCGTGATCGGTTGTGATAATAAGCGTAGTTTTATTTTTATAACCTGGGGTACTTTGAATGGTTTCCCATAAGTCTTTTAAAAATGCATCGCTTTGTTTGACTGATTTTAAGTAGGCGTCGTAGTGACCATCGTGGGCAAAATCATCTGTTTCACCTAAGCTTATTACCAGCAACTTGGGTTGTTTGGCCAACATGTAGGCTTTAGCAAAGCGGTAGGTAAAACTGTCTAATCGTACATTGACCCACGGGCTGGGGATCTCTTTTTGCAGTGCATTTAAAAGTGGGGCGTTATCAAATAAATTGTTTTCAATCGGCATAAAGCCTGCGTTTAGATAAACGTTACTGCGCTGGGTATTTACAATGTATGGAAACACATCCCAACTACCAAACAACGCGGTGCTGTTTTTAAATTCAGGGTGTGTGTTTAAACGCTCTAAAATGGTTTTATTAGGGTTATAAACTTTATCGTTGCTGTTTATGTTTACATCTACTTCGCCGCTTAAAATTTCGTTATAACCGGGGTACGAAAAATACCACGGATTGCTTACCGACATTGTAGAACCCTTTTTTCTATCGCCAATAATAACACCGTCTCTTGCAATCGTTTGCGTTAAGAAAGGCATTAATAATTGCTGACGTTTTTGTGGATTCTCATCCCAAAATTCATTGTGTAATTGGCTCGGCTGCTTAACAAAATCCTCATTACGAATGAGGTTTTTATCAGCACCACTAAATACCTCTTGCCAACGCACTCCATCAAGGGTCACAAGAACAACGTTTGTGTCACTCGCGCACACAGCGTTGGCAAGTAAAATAAAGCTCGCTGCAATTACTTTCAATATTGTTTGCATGGTTTTCTCACCTTGCGTTTAATGAAAAGCCCATCAATGTGATGGGCTACTATTAACGTTATTGATTATTTAAAATGTTGCGGTAAAGGTAACCGCCGCCGTGCGTGGTGCACCAATAAAGTAAGTAGTGCCGTTGCCTGTACCGCCAGCTAAATAGCTTTCGTCGGTCACGTTATAAACAACAAAAGCAATATCAATGGCTTTAAATGGACCCGCATTAACATCGGCTGCGTAACCTGCATTTAAATCAAGCACGGTGTAGCTATCTACGTCGCCACGCTCACCGGTGTACTTTGCCGACAAACCAAAGCGAAAATCGCCACTGTAATAATCGGTAGAAAGCACAAATAAGTCATCTACTGAGTCTATAACCTTATCACCCGCTTCAAACCCTGGCGCATCACCTTCGTACTCAGAGTTATTATTTGTATACGAGCTGTATAAACTCCACTCAGCGCTTAACATGTAACTTGCTGAAAGCTCTAGCCCTTGTGATTCAATACCGCCTACATTTAAGTAAGAGCCATTAGTACCAATGGTATAGTCAATGCCGCCTGTGTCACTGCCTGGTGCAATAAAGGTAATGCGGTTATCAAACTCTATTGAATAGGCTGTAGCGGTCAGTTTAAGTGCGTCGTTTTGGTAACGAACGCCTAAGTCAATATTTTCAGCTGTTTCTGGTTCAATCGCTGATAAATCAGAGCTGTCGCGCTCAAGCACACCATCTTTTATAGCTGCAAAATTTTCGCTATAACTCGTAAACAACTCGGTTGAGTTATTTAATTGATACACAATACCACCACTAAATAGCACGTCAGAGTCGCTATTAACTTTAGCGGTTATGGCATTTTGGTAATGGTCAAACTTTTCAATATCAACAAGGTATTTTTTTACACCCACGTTGAGTTTTAAATCGCCAAATACCATTGAGTCTTGTGCGTACCATTTTAGCGTATCTGCCTCAAACGTATTTTTGTATTGAGTCCAGTATGGCGTGCTGTCGTAGTGATGGTAAATGCGCGCGTCAATGACCTTATGCCAATCACGCGACTCGTCGCGGTCACTTTGCTCATACCAAAAACCGGCTTCTATGTCGTGCATACCAAATGTAGCTTGGTAATTGGCTGTTACACCTAGGCGGTCTTTTTTGTAATGGGTATGACGATACGACATAACCGGTGTTGCACCAGCATCGTAACACGCCGGGTTTAGGCCAGGTCCCGACTCCCACGGCCAACTTAAACTAGCGGTACAGCCTTCGTTAGGCGTAAGTGGATTGCCATCGCTATCTACAAAACCATACGAGCCCGCGTTAGTGCCGCCCTCAGTTGTTGGATCACCGTTTTCATCTACTGGGGTTGTTAAATAAGGTGGGATCCAATCACCACGCCCTGAGTTTTTATGATAATAAGGGCTAACAGTAAGTAAAGATGTTGGCGAAAGAGCGTATTCAAACTTTAAATACGCTAGTGTATTTTCGCGAAGTGTGCCCCAACCTTCTGCAAACATTTGGTCAAAATGCGGAACGCCCGTCCAATTCCACGTCAGTTGATCCCAGTCTGGTGTTTGCTCAAATTGGGCCAGACTTACACTGTTATAATTTGTTTCGCTAACGTCATCGTATGATATGCGCCCAGTGATGGTTAAATCACTTAACGTGGTAACAAATTTAGCTTCGGCGTGTTGGTTGTCTTTACCACCATTACTACCCGAGCCAATCCAACGGCTGGTATCGGTTTGTGAGTAACTAACGTAAGCTTGGGTGTTATTAAACAGCGTACCCGTTTCGTGTTTTAAATAGTATCGTGTTGCATCGTGACTACCTGATGTGTACGCAAAAGTAGTGCTTTTTTCAAGGCTTGGCGCTTTACTTACAAAGTTAAATGTACCGCCTAGTGCTTCAAGTGATGCCGATTTAATATCTGAGGTGCCTTGGCCTACTTCAACGGTTGCGAGGTTTTCAGAGTCTAAGTAGCGATTTGCTTTTGCACCACCGCCATAATTAGAGCCACCATTAGGGATGCCATCGACTGTCATACCTAACTGTTGCTGATTCCCGTCAATACTAAAACCACGCATGGTAATTGTGGTAGACCAATCGTCACCACCAAATGCGTCGCCTTCATTTATGCTAATGCCTGGCAAATTATCAATAACCGACAAAACACTTGAAACCGTGCTTTGCTGCTCTAACATGGCAGGTTCAATCACATTATTAGCGTAACTGGTTGGCTTTGCCACAACAGTAACTTCTTCAATAGTGGTGTCGTCGTTAGCATAAGCAGATGTTGATACCGCCATGGCAATGGCCATGCTCAAAATCGATTTACTCTTTAAAGCGTACATTGTTGTCCCGTTTGATTTTATTAATGGTTTATTATGAAAACGGGCACAGTATGATTTTAAAATATGACAATAACGCTTTGTTTTATTGACATAAAGATTAAAAAAATATGAGAGAACGATGGCGAAAATATGTAAAAAAAAAGACACTTAATAAAGCTATTAAGTGTCTTTTTCATTTAATTACTACAAATTACTTAAGCTCAGCCAGCATCTCGTCGCTGTAAGGCACTAACTCTTCGCCGTTAGTTACTTTGCTAATATAATCTGGGTTTGCAATTAGTGGACGTCCAATAGCAATCAAGTCAAACTTACCTTCATTAATTGCGTCTTTGGCTGACTCAAAGCTGTAGCTACCCACGCCTACCAGTGTTCCTTTGTATCCCGCACGTAAAAACGCTGAAGTTGTTTTGCCTTCAAGCGATTCGAATGTTGTGCTGTCATCAAAAATACCACCGTGCAGGTAAGCAAGCTCTCTTTTTTCGAGTTCAGGTAATAGGTAATCAAAAACCGCTTTGTCACGGTTATCTTCGCTCATATTAAAGTAAGCGCCAGGTGTTACACGCAATGCTGTACGCTCGTTACCTACTGCGGCAATAACTGCATCGGTGACTTCAAGGGCAAACCTAGCCATGTTTTGCGGTGTTTGGCCATACTCATCTTCACGTACATTGGCTTCGTAATGTAAAAATTGATCAATCAGATAGCCGTTTGCCCCATGAATTTCTACACCATCGAACCCAGCTTCTATTGCATTTTCGGCGGCTTTGGCAAAATCTGCTATCAACGATTTAATATCGTCAGTAGTCGCGGCTTTTGGCGTGATGTAAGTAAGCTCACGCATACGTGGTACCGAACCCTCTACACCTATTGCTGAAGGGGCAAGTACTTCACCATCAAAAAAGTGTGGATGTGCAACACGGCCAACATGCCACAGTTGAGCAAACATTTTACCGCCATTTGCATGAACAGCGTCAGTCACTTTTTTCCAACCTTGAATTTGCTCACGTGTAAACAAGCCTGGCGTTGTTGGGTAGCCTTGCCCGTCTGGGCGAATAATTGTTGCCTCGCTAATAATTAAACCTGTGTCTGCGCGGCGTGCATAATACTCAACCATATCTTGCGTTGGCACTAAATTTTCGTCAGCCATACAACGTGTAAGCGGTGCCATTAATACACGATTTTTAAGTTCAATCGTCTCGTTTAATCGATATGGTGTAAGTAAATCTGTGTTCATTTTATAAATCCTTGATTAAGAGTATGCATACTAAGTGTGGCCTTTTTGACAACATTCAAGATCAATTTTGAATGTTTGCTCAAAATATACTGACTAACCTTTAAAACGGATCTACATAACAAAAATAATTGTGAAGTTTTCAACACTGTGTCACATAACTCGATATACTTGTAGCCTATAAATATAAATTGACAGCAACAAAGTGAGCCCATCATGACAAGCGAAAATGCAACCGACAAACACGACGTAATTTTAGGCCTAGGCGCCAAAAAGCGTCTCGCGTTTATGTTTGAAACCGTTCAGCAATACAAGCAAGTATGGATTTTAAATGACGACGACGGCTGTGTAATGCTCACCAATGAAGATGACGACTGTGTACCTGTGTGGCCAACGCAGGAATTTGCCCAAGCATGGGCAACCGGTGAGTGGGAAGGCTGTACACCTAAAGCAATTCCGACCGCTGATTGGTTTAGCCGCTGGACACTGGGCCTTGAAGAAGACGACCTACTTATTGCAGTATTCCCAACCGAGGAAGACGACGGCACTATTTTATTCCCTGATGAATTTGAAAAACAGCTAAAAGCACCAAAGAAAAAATACTAAGTAACATCCTTGTTTGGTGTATAAACGCGGTTTTAAAATAGCCGCGTTTTTTATATCTGCTTTCTAAAATTTAAATAAGCCTGAGTGATTGCCTTAGCATCTTCAACTTGCGGGTAATGCCCCAAATCAGCAAACCCTTGTACCCGCGCATTAGGTACTCTCTTTTTATAGTGCTCAAGCATGTGTTTACCTGAAATTGGGTCTTGCTCACCTGCAATAAATGTAACCGGTATATTGCTATTAATAATGGCCCCAACCCAGCGCTGCTCGTTTTTCTTCCGCTGTGTAATATAATTAATAAGTTTGGGCATAACACGCAAACCATTATTATGATTTAATAGCGCCCAAAGCGTATCAATTACCAAAGGAGCTGGTGGCGTGTGTTTGCCAAAAATAGTGGTTAAATTTTTAGCAAACTTTTGTTTGCTCATTAGCTTAGGAACTATCCAACCAAGTTTTGAAAGTAGCAGCTTTTGAATAAATAAGGGTTTATGTACGTGTGGAAATAGCCCACCATTTAAAAAGCACACGCTATGAATGTGGATTTCACTTTTGGCAGCAACTTGTATTGCTAATAGCTCTTGCGCCACGGTATCACCATAATCGTGGGCGAGTATGTGTACATCGGTAATATTTAAACGCTTTAAAAATTGCGTGTATAAATCAGCCTGCTCCGTAATTTTATAAGTCGCGTTTATTGGTTTATCCGAAAGCCCAAAACCCAGCATATCAAGTGTTACTAAAAAGTAGTGTTTAGTAAGTTCATCCCACATACCTTCCCAGTCCCAGCTTGCACTTGGAAAGCCGTGAATTAAAAGCAGCGCGGGCTTATTTGTACTCCCTGCTGTTTTAGTAAAAATTTGCTGGCCGTTGATATTTAAAAACTGACCGTTTATTTGCCATTGTGTGAGTGTATACATGTTGTTAGCCCAAATAGGTGGTTTTAAATGTTTTAACACAATTACAGATAAAGTCCGAAAAGTAGTCTAAAAACAATACAACCTATAAATTTAATGCTTTATCATTAAAAAAAGTCAGCTTAGTTATATTTACTCCCACTAAAAAACTCAATTACACTGCTGAACAACTTACTATTTAACAAGGCGTTTAGTTTGTTTTTAACTTGTAACTTAACTATTAAATGCTATATTGAAATGTACAACGAGGTACCATAACTTCAACTAAAATCATGCAAAAGGATTAATAAATGGCTTTGCAAAGTAGAGCTAATAAAGGAGTGATACTAGGTACTTCGCTTCAGGTTTTAATCCTCACTATGGGTGTTGTTTTCACCTACTTCCAACAAATACAACATCAGCAAACATTAGATGCAAAAGTATTAGCGGCTTTAAACAACGAGCTAACAAACCTATCGGTGGGCATAAACAACAGAATGGAGCTATATCAATACGGGCTATTTGGCCTAAAAGGGTTTATACAGGGTATTGGTATTGAAAACTTAAACTACAACGCAATTAAACGTTACTCAAACGCGAGAGATTACGCACAAGAATTTCCGGGAGCTAACGGCGTTGGGTACATAAAAAAAGTAACCCAGAGCGAACTTCCCTCTTTTATAACTAAAGCAAAAAGCGAACGCCCCGATACCCTATTTAACTTTAAAACATTGTCTGAAAACAAAAGTGATCATTTTGTAATCCAATATATTTTTCCTGAAAATAACAATAAACAAGCAATAGGATTAGATATTGGCTCAGAAACTATTCGTAAACGTGCGGCATTAAACGCAGTTTTTGCAAATGCTGCTCAATTATCTGCACCTATTACGTTAGTACAAGCAGATAAAAAAGCTCATCATGGTTTTTTGATTCTATTACCTATTTATAATAGTAAGATCACGTCTGCATCTAAAGATGAACGGCTAGAAGCGCTCCACGGCTGGGCATACTCCCCTTTGCTCATAGATAATATTTTAAACTCATTATTTGATATTAATGAAAACTACTTAGCCATTAGCGATCTAAACGATGCAACTAATGTGGCCTTTTTTACATACGGCGATAAAACAAGTAACACTGAGTTTAAAGTATCCACTGTTACTAATGTGATCGGCCGTCAGTGGCAAATAACTTTACATGGCTCTCATGCGTTTATAGAAAACCTGCATTTGCCTTATCAATATCAAGCACTCGTAAATGGTATTTTTTTAACGCTAATTGCTATGTTAATTGTGCTTGCAATACAGTTACAATTTTTTAGAAAAGCCCAAAAAGAAAATTTAAGACGTGAAGCCGAGCAGGCACATAAAAATATTCTTGAACAAGCCAATTTGAAACTAGAGACTGATGTAAAACTACGAACTCAGCAAATAGCCGATATTAGTATGTTACAGCGCAGCATTTTAGACAGCGCTAGCTACTCCATTATAGCTACCGACATAAACGGTTTAATTACCGAGTTTAACCCCGCTGCAGAGAAGTTACTGGGCTACAAAGCAAATGATGTCGTAGGCAAAAAAACCTGTGGCATATTTCATTTAGAAACAGAGCTGGTAAGCAAAGCAAAACAACTTAGTTATGAGCTCAACAAAATAGTTAGCCCCGGATTAGAAACATTGATTGTAAAGGCAACTCCCACAGAGCCCGATGTTAACCAATGGACCTATGTAGACTCTAAAGGTAGGCATATTCAAGTCAGCTTAAGTGTTACATCACTGCTTAATAACAGGGCTCAAGTTGTTGGTTTTTTAGGTATAGCGTTTGATTTAACCCAGCAAATAAAACACGAACAAGCACTTGCCCACGCAAAAGAACTCGCAGAGCAAAGCGCTAAAACTAAATCGGAGTTTTTGGCGAATATGAGCCATGAAATACGAACTCCCATGAACGGTATTTTAGGTACTCTGCAGCTGCTGCAAGAGCAACCAATGAATGAAAAATCAACAGAGTTTTTAAAAAAAGCACTCTACTCTACCCGCTCACTAACCACCATTATTAACGATATATTGGATTTTTCTAAAATCGAAGCTGGTAAACTCACTCTTGAGAACAAAAGCTTTGAATTAGATGAATTAATACATCATTTAGAATCTGATTTGTTAGTACCCGCTCAAGAAAAAAATATTTATTTGCAATTTAAATCAACGATCGAACATAAGTACTGGTGTGGTGATGCTGTTAGAATAAGGCAGGTTTTTTTAAATTTAATATATAACGCAATTAAGTTTACGCATAAAGGAGGCGTCACCGTTGAGTTTAAACTTACTGAGAATGAGCAAGTTTGCGTTATTGTTTCTGACACAGGTATTGGCATACCGCAAAATGTAGTGAACAGGTTATTTGAGCGCTTTGAACAAGCCGAGTCTTCAACAACGCGTGAATATGGTGGAACCGGGCTTGGGTTGCCAATCACTAAGTCACTCATTAACCTTATGGGCGGCGACATTAAAGTAACCAGTAAAGAAGGGATTGGTAGCCAGTTTTATGTTTATTTACCATTAGAAAAAGCGCAAAAAGCGTTGGAAAATGAAACCCTAAATGATTTAGCGCTTCCCGATCTAACCAATAAAGTTATTTTAGTTGCTGAAGATAATAAAATTAATCAATTAGTTGTAAGCGCCATGCTTGAGCCTACCGGCGCGCACATTGTCATTGCTAATAATGGCCAAGAAGCCGTAGAGCTTTATAAAGAACGATTGCCTAGTATAATTTTAATGGATATTCAGATGCCTAAAATGGATGGCTTTGAAGCATGTAAAATTATTAAAAAAATAGATGAATCACAAATTATAATTGCACTGACTGCTAATGTGCTTTCTGAACAAAAACGCTTATACGAAGCGCTTTTTGACGGATATGTATCTAAGCCTATTGAAAAACAAAAATTAATAAGCGCATTGCATATTAAAAATAGCTGATGAAACACTGTTATATTGGCAATATACAAACGACAGTTATAAACAGTAAGCTTTTATGAGGGGTAACATGCTACGGTTTTTATATGTTTATTTGTGCTTGTTAGCATACTTACCTTTACACGCTAATGCACAAGAGCTTAATTTACAACAAAGCACTGAAGTGAACTCGCCTATATGGCGACAGGTTAACTTAAAAACGCCTAAAACCGGTGAGCAAGTAATTAATGCTTATCTTGGCACCCAAAATTCGCTTGTTTCTTTATCGGAAAAGCGAGGGCCCGCAATTGCAAAAATACCACTTTCAACGAATACGCCTACTCGTTGGTTTATTTTGCCCAACGCAAATTACCTCGATGAAGGATTTGCTTATTGGCAGGATTCAGAGGGAATTCGTTTAATTTCAGACTTTTCACAAGGTAATTTATCTCAGTCTGCAATCATAATGCATGGCCAAGCGTTTCAACTAAACCTAAAAGCAAACTCCCAAGGCGTACTATGGCTTTATTTAAATGCCAACCATTATGCTAAACCAGTAAGCGTAGCAATTATTGATGAGCCAACCTTTATTTATCAACAATTCTTTGTAAATTCACTGAGCATAATGTCCATCACTATTATGCTCACCCTCGCCTGCATGGCACTCATTCTTTATTTAAAGACAGGTCAAAATGTTGCGTTATATTGCGCAGGTTATATTGGCTTGCACGGTATTGGTTGGGCGTTTGCCGCCGGCGTTTTTGGCGTGTTTTATAGCTTTAAAAGCATAAACTCGCACTACCTTGGTATGTATATTTTTTCGTTTGCGATATCTTCAGCCAGCGCATTTGCCTATTACTTATTTAATTTTCACACGGTTGAAAAAACACGAATAAGCCAATTTTTAAAGTATTTTTCGTATGCCGCGTTTATTAGTGGCTTTATAAACCTTGTGTTACCTTTTCATTGGGTATTTTATTTAGCACACACCTTAGCAGCAATATGGGTGGTCCTAACGCTAGTACTTGGCTTTAAAATGTTGAGTCTAAACGATTTTAGAGCAAAGTATTTTTTAACCGGTAATATTATTTATAGCCTTTCTCTTGTTGTGTTTATTTTAGCTCACCTTAACTTAATCGTAACCGCCTCGGCTGAGTTATGGGTTTTAATTGCACTCGCGATAGATTGTATTTGTATATTACTTTCACTTTCTGAATGGTTAAAAATAAAGCAAAACGATTATATTAATGCCCTCGAACAATCCCGCATTGATCCGCTCACAAAAGTAGGTAACCGATTATTATTACAAGAAAAACTAAATACTATTGGCACGTTTTATTTAATTGTATTTATTGATTGTGATGGTATGAAATCAATAAACGACCAATTAGGTCATGCCAGTGGCGATGAGTTACTTATTAATGTTACTAAGTTGATTAAAAAAGGATTGGGTAACTTAGGGGATGTTTATCGAACAGGTGGGGATGAATTTATCTGTTTATGTAATGCCGACTCATTAGAAAACCTTGCTGTAATCGAAAGCAACACGTCTAAAGCACTCAATAAAGTACATATTCAGCTACAGCAAAAGTGGCCAGAATCAGGATTAAGTTTTGGTATTGCCAGCAGTAATGAATGCACTGATTACAAAGCGTGCTTTACCTTAGCTGATGAACGAATGTATGCAGTAAAATATGCCCGAAAAAATAGCACATCGAATAGCCAACAAGCCACACAGCAAACTTAGTGCACAAAAAAGGACGCCATAAGGCGTCCTAATATAGAATGATGGTGGAGGAAGAGGGATTCGAACCCTCGTTAGGGATTAACCTAAACACACTTTCCAGGCGTGCGCCTTCAGCCACTCAGCCATTCCTCCACGGTGTTGCCTAGCAACAGCGCGTTATAGTATGAAATAGGTTACGCAGGTGCAAGGCCTTTTTAAATATGTACTGTTGAATGGCTATTAATCGTGCAGTTATTTACTTTTTCAATAAAAAACGGCTAAACCATAAGGCTTAGCCGTTTTTTATATCAGTCTAGTTACTTTACATTTGCTAAAAAACTATTTAGCCATACTCGCCGTAAAGTCTAGCATGCGGTTAAGTGACTTGAGTGCACCTTCACGCAAGTCCATATCTACAAATACTTCTTTACCTTGAGGGTCTATTAAAGCCTCCTCAATCGCTTTTAAGCCATTCATTGCCATCCACGGGCAATGTGCACAACTTTTGCAAGAAGCGCCTTCACCAGCCGTAGGGGCGGCAAAGAACTCTTTCTCTGGGCATAGCTGTTGCATTTTATAAAAAATACCGCGATCAGTCGCAACAATAAACTTTTTATTAGGTATTGTTTGCGCTGCTTTAATCAGCTGGCTTGTAGAGCCAACCGCATCAGCAAGTGCAACTATTTCTGCAGGTGACTCTGGGTGAACTAAAACGCCAGCATCTGGGTGCAGTGCCTTAAACTCTTTCAATGCTTTAGTTTTAAACTCGTCGTGAACAATACATGCGCCATTCCACATGATCATATCAGCGCCGGTATTTTTTTGAATGTAGCTGCCTAGGTGTTTGTCTGGGCCCCAAATAATTTTTTCGCCTTGCTCGTCTAAGTGCTCAACAATTTCAAGCGCGCACGATGAGGTTACAATCCAATCTGCACGGGCTTTAACCGCTGTAGAGGTGTTTGCATACACCACCACTTTACGATCAGGGTGCTGATCGCAAAATGCTGAGAACTCATCAATTGGGCAACCAATATCTAAAGAACAGGTTGCTTCTAGCGTTGGCATAACAACTGTTTTGTTTGGCGTTAAAATTTTAGCAGTCTCACCCATAAAGCGAACGCCTGCAACAATGATCATATCAGCGTCGTGTCGTGCACCAAAGCGTGCCATTTCTAAAGAGTCGGCAACGCAACCGCCAGTTTCTTCGGCAAGGGCTTGAATTTCAGGATCAGTATAATAATGCGCTACGAGTACCGCGTTTTTATCTTTAAGTAATTGCTTAATACGTGCTTTGTATTCGCCTTGCTCGTCGTTTGTTAACGGTGCTGGCTTTGGAGGGAAAATATAGCCTTCAGGCATAATAGTTTGCGCTAAACTCATGTTCTCGACCACTTATTTACAGTGTATAAATTACGGCGAATTATACGAGAATAAAAACATAAATAACAGCAAACTGGTTAAGCTTGTTTATAAAAAGCAGAATGGAATTTTAAAAAAGAATATAACAAATGGTGGGTCATGATGGATTCGAACCATCGACCAATTGATTAAAAGTCAACTGCTCTACCAACTGAGCTAATGACCCGCTCTAATATTGTATGTACTGAAATATGTTGCTTGCGTAGATCCGCCGATGTTCCAGTTTTTACTTATAAAGTAAAAATGGTGGGTCATGATGGATTCGAACCATCGACCAATTGATTAAAAGTCAACTGCTCTACCAACTGAGCTAATGACCCGCTCTTGGTGCTAACTTATAAACTTATGTTTTGATAAAATGGTGGGTCATGATGGATTCGAACCATCGACCAATTGATTAAAAGTCAACTGCTCTACCAACTGAGCTAATGACCCGCTCAAAACATATTTTAAAAAGCTTACATGCGTGAATCCGCCGATTAGAGTGCTATAGAATGGTGGGTCATGATGGATTCGAACCATCGACCAATTGATTAAAAGTCAACTGCTCTACCAACTGAGCTAATGACCCATTCTATTTTGCGTAAATTATTGATTATACTTTAGTTACTGACCACTCGTTAAAGTGGTGGGTCATGATGGATTCGAACCATCGACCAATTGATTAAAAGTCAACTGCTCTACCAACTGAGCTAATGACCCGCTCATAAACTTATTCAATAACAAACATGCGTAAATCCGCCGATCCAGACACTTTAAAAGTGGTGGGTCATGATGGATTCGAACCATCGACCAATTGATTAAAAGTCAACTGCTCTACCAACTGAGCTAATGACCCGCTCTGGTATAACTGATGTATACAAGTTGAAAAACCATTTTAAAAATGGTGGGTCATGATGGATTCGAACCATCGACCAATTGATTAAAAGTCAACTGCTCTACCAACTGAGCTAATGACCCTCTCTAATTTTTACAACTTTGAATACTACGTAAATCCGCCGATAAAAGACCATTTTAAAAATGGTGGGTCATGATGGATTCGAACCATCGACCAATTGATTAAAAGTCAACTGCTCTACCAACTGAGCTAATGACCCGCTCTTTTTGCAACATTTTGAGTGGGGTAACCATTCGTTTGCTGCGGGCGCTTATAATACTTATTTATAAAATGAGTGCAACCGAAATTGTCTCTTTTTTTAAGTTTTTATGCCTAGTTGACCAATTTTAGACCGCTTATGACAAAAAGCAGTCTAATCAAGCTGATTCAATTAATTAGATAGGCGATCTGTGGCTAATTTTGCAGCCGTTGTACTTGGATACTGTGTAACAAGTTCGTTAAGTATTTTTAACGATTCATCTGTTGACCCTTGCTCTTTTAAAAGCGTACCTAACTTTAACATGGCGTCTGGGCGTTTGTTTGAATTTGGAAACTCGTTTACAACGACTCTAAAGTGATCAACCGCTTTAATTCCATCGTTTTTAATTGTTAATAATTGACCTAACCAATAATGTGCATTTGACGCATACACAGACTCTGGGTAGGTTGTTAAAAACGTTTGAAATTCAGGAATAGCCTGATCGTAGCGTTTATCTTTCATTATAAGCGCAACAGCACGCTCGTAAGCCTCATTCTCAGATAAATCACTGCTATATGCTTGTGAGTCATTAGGTTGTGCATAGTCGGTTGCAGGCACTGCTGCAGGCTGTGAATACGCCTGACTAACACGGTTTTCAATCTCTTGATAAAGCTCACGCTGACGCTGAAGTACTTTTTCCAGTTTATAGCTTTGCTCTTCAGTCACTCCGCGAATTTGACTTACTTCATCTTGAAGTAAATTAAGTTGCTGTTGTAACTCGGCTTGCAAGAAATTGCGCGATTGCATCATACTTTCTAACGACGCTAAGCGCTTCTCAATACTTGACTGTGAACTCGCAGCTTCTGAAACAGGAGCGGGAGCAGCCCATAACTGGGTGCTCCCGCTCAATATCATTGCTGCCAAAATAATTTTCGGCTTCATAATATCTCTTATCTTAGTAAACTAATACCGCACGGCGATTTTTAGCGAAAGCTGATTCAGTACGTGATTTAACCATTGGCTTTTCTTCACCGTAGCTCACTACTGACATTTGGCTTGCTGATACACCCAGGCTTAAAAGGTATTTTTCAACTGACTGACCACGGTTTTCACCCAGTGCAATGTTGTACTCTGGCGTGCCACGCTCATCGGCATGGCCTTCAATTAATACTTTAACTGATCGATTTTTAACTAAAAAGTCAGCATGTGCGCGAAGTAAATCTGCATATTTGCTTTCAATTGTCGTTTTATCAAAATCAAAGTAAATTACTTGCTCTTGACGAAGTGCTTCGTATTTTTGACGAAGTTGTTCTTCAGCACGTTCTTCAGGAGAAATAGTTGCTACTTCAACTGTATCATTGCTTGTTGTTTGCTCAACAGCCGTTTGATTAGATTGGTTTGCAGCACCTTCGTCGATATCTGAAGACGAGCTACAAGCTGCTAATGTCATTACTGGCACAGCAATTAGCAGGCCTTTAAGTATTTTATTAAGTTGCATTGAGTAGATTCCTATTTTGAGTAAACCAGTAACATTACTGTAAATATGGCGACCAAGCTGGTGCCTTTACTTGTCCGTCTAGCACAGGTAATCGTGCTTTGAAGCGGCCGTCCATCGATACTAACGCCAGTACCTGTTTGTTATTATGGAGCGTGCTATATATTATCATCGAGCCGTTTGGCGCTATGCTCGGTGATTCATCTAGGCGAGTTCTTGTTAAAACTTGAAACGCACCAGAAGCTAGCTCTTTTTTAGCAAGATGGTAGCTACCGTTCGTACGATTAACCATCACTAATTCTTTACTGTCAGGCGTAACTGACCCTGCAAGATTCATATCGCCATCAAACGTTAGGCGTTTAGATCTGCCAGTTTTTAAATTTAACTTATAAATCTGAGCATTACCACCCCTTTCCGAGGTAAACACTATATCTTGGCCATTTGGGTACCAAGATGGTTCAGTATCTATACTGCGGTGGTTTGTTAAGCGGGTTTCTTTACGTGTTGCTAGGTTTAACAAGTAAATCTCTGTTGCACCTGTTTTATCTTTTGAAAGTACCAGTAAAAGCTCTTTACCGTCAGGTGAAAACTGCGGTGCACCGTTAATCCCACGATAGCTAGCTACCACTTCTCGCTTGCCTGTATATAAATCTTGGATATATATTTGGCTTTGGCGATTTTCAAACGTTACGTAGGCAAGCTTTGTACCATCTGGCGACCACGCAGGCGACATTAACGGCTCTTTAGAGCGCAAAAGCACTTGTTCGTTAAACCCATCGTAATCGGCAACAACGAGTTGGTAAGGCTTATCGTCTTCGTCACGTACAATCACATAGGCAATTTTAGTTAAAAATGCCCCTTTTTCGCCTGTCAGCTTTTCATAAATTACATCACTTATACGATGTGAATAGCGGCGAAATCCACTTTCTGAAATGACGCTTTCTCTGGCTTCTAAAATGTGATCTTGGCTTTTTACTAATTGCCCATTAGACATCATTTGCGTATTGCCATCCGTTATTTGACCACGAATTACATCCACTAATTCATAACGGACCAAATAACGACCATCTGTTTGTTGTTCAACCTGCCCAACTAAAACGGCCTCAACCCCTTTATTAACCCATGCAGCGTAATCAATTGCTTTGTCTTCACTTGGTTGTTGTGGCATTTGCGCAACGTCAACCGGCTTAAACTTACCGCTTCGAACTAAATCAGCTGCAATCACATCACTTAGTTTTTGCGGTATTGGGCCTATTCCGGTGTACTTAAATGGCACAATAGCAATAGGCCTTGCACCGTCTACACCTTCAGTAATTACTATTTCAAGTGCAGCATTTGCGATGCCTTGAAACCCTAGTAGCAATACTACACAGGCTACTTTTAGTTTATTGAACATATCATTCCTTTAAAATTCTGGCTTGATTGTTAGGTTAATATTTTTTAGTTGGTCAAACACGTCTCTATCTTTCGATACAGGTAATGTGTCAGCCATTCGTACCGCTCTGAGAGCTGCTTCACATACTAGCTTATCACCACCTAAAGACTTAACTTGCGTAACTAAACCATTGAAGCCAAGGCGGATATTAACTCGACATTGTTGGTTTTTCATTTTTTCATCAATTAACAAGTTTTGTTGAATACGCGCCATAATCAAAGCTCGGTATTTGTCAACTTCACTTGCCACTTGTTGCTGGCGTATTTTACTACGGGCAGCCTGCTCTTTAGCAAGTTGTTCTTGTAATATTTGTTCTTGTAATGCTTGCTGGCGCTTACGTTCAGCCTCGGCTGCGCGCTCTTTAGCTTCTTGCTCACGCTTCACACGTTCAGCCTCTGCTTTTTTAAGTGCTTCTTCTTCAAGCTTGCGCTTATCTGCCGCCGCTTTAGCTGCTTTTTCGGCCTCTAGCTTTTGCTTTTCTGCTTGCTTAGCTTTAGCACGCTCTTTTTGCTCTATCTCACGCGCTTTTTTGGCTTGTGCTTCGGCTTGTGCCTTTTCTTTCTCTTTGGCCTTGCGTTCACGTTCAAGCTTTTTGATATTTCGAGCCTCAGATTCACGTTGCTTGCGAGCCTCTGCAGCTCGGCGTTCTAAATCTCGTATACGCTTGTCTTCAGCACGCTTTTTATCTTTTTCTTTTTTTTGTAGCTCAGCAATTTTTTGCTCCACCATTTTTTGATCAACCGTTACCGCCGAAACCGCTTTTTCGGGGTCTGGTATGGCTGTATTTAACGTCACTTCCATTACTTTAGGGGTTGGTGTATGAATGTTAGCTGACGCATACAACAAACCACCCAAACCTAGATGCAATACCACCGACTTTACTAATGCACTACTCATTCAGTTAATTCCCCTCAAAGGACTCGGTCATCAATCCTACTGACGGCACACCTGCGTTTTTCAAAAAATCCATTAGTAATAGCACTTCTTGATACGAAACCTTGCCAGAACCTTTGATCATTACCGGTACATCTGGGTTTTTCATTAATTGCAATTTAATCACTGCCGCTACATCAAGCGCTTCCATTGGCTCTTCTGGGTCGGTACCTACGCTAACGTAATACTTACCTTCAACATCAATGGACGCGATAATCGGCGGCGTGTCTTTAGTATCAACTAAATCAGATTCTTCCATTTTTGGTAAATCTACTTTAACACCATGAGTGATAAGTGGCGCAGTCGCCATGAAAATAATCAACAGCACCAACATTACATCTATGTATGGTACTACATTGATTTCTGCAACAGGGCGGCGCTTTTTACGATGATACATTCGCTTGTGCCTCTATTTGTGTAGCTGCTTGACGGTGCAAAATATTAGCAAACTCTTCCATAAAGTTGATGTAATGAGACTCAAGCTTTTCAACACTATTAGAAAAACGGTTATAGGCGATTACAGCAGGAATCGCAGCAAACAAACCCATTGCCGTAGCAATTAGAGCCTCTGCGATACCTGGAGCAACCATTTGCAATGTAGCTTGTTTAACTTCGCCCAAGGCAATAAAAGCATTCATAATGCCCCACACAGTGCCGAATAAACCAATGTAAGGACTGATAGAGCCAACTGTTGCTAAAAAGGATAAGCTTGTTTCAATTTTTTCAATTTCACGTGAAAGCGCAACACGCATCGAACGATGCGTACCTTCCATAACAATACTGGCGCTTTGAAATGTATTTTTTTTATGGCGAGCAAACTCTTTAAAACCAGCTGTAAATAACGCCTCAATACCATGAGACTGAGCACTACGAGATGAAATTTCGTTGTATAGTTTACTTAAATCAATGCCTGACCAAAACTTTTGCTCAAACTTTTTAGCATTTAAAAGCGCATCAGAAATCGCTTTTTTACGTTGAAAAATAATAGCCCACGACATAACTGACATAGCTACTAGCCCTAACATTACTAATTGTACAAGCAAACTGGCTTCTAGAATTAGATCCAAAAAATTAAGCCCTGATCCCACATTAAACTCCTAAATAGTATCAAAATACGTCAATTGTAATGATTTGTGCAATTATGACCGCAACACAGGTCATTTAGTTGCATCTAGTGTATCGAGTCAATTTAAAACTAACAACGATATTGCTATGAATAGCCAACAAAAAACGATAAAAATCGGCGATTTAGTTTATTTTTACGCCTAGGTATGTAAAAACTTATTTAAATAATATCAAAGCCTATATTGAACTGAGTAATTATATAAATAAACATCATAAAACACGGCATTTATTCAAAATCAATGCATAAACACGCAAAACCACATTCATATTACCAGCCAGAATACTAAAACTAATACCGAACAATAATACAAAAATATACTTAAGTACGATATTTCATTAACTTATAAAATAAATGATTATTTAACAAACAAATTACAAACTACAATAAAACTAAAAGCATTACTTTTTTTAATCCGAAAAAACAAATTTTCTAGTTTGAACAATTTTTGGATATTCCGTATTATTATTCCATACCGAGCTAGCGCACTAAATGAAATTGTTTCATTAGGTCCTGTTCTTAGTAATATGATTTTTAATTGTATTACATTGTTTTACTCTATTTGGATAAAACCTAACAGTGTAAAACATGGTTCCCCCAGATTACTTCCTTTAACTTGTTGTTAGCCCGCATTATTTGCGGGCTTTTTTTTACCTGAAATTTGGTTTAGTCCAAAAACTTTACTGCTTCGCGAAATGTTGTTTATTAAACACTCAATTTCACGTTAAAATTAGGCGCTTATAGTCGGCGTTAACAATATTTAACTTTATGAAATGAACAATAGCCACATAAGCCTTAACGCCCTGTGAATTGTTGGTTAACCTGAACTCTGGATAATAAATCTATCTCAAGCAGCTATTGACGCGTAAATCCGCCTTGTTTTTACTAAAAATCTCTGGCTAGAGAAAATAAATTTAAACATCAATATGATTCAATACGTTAGCAAATCTCTTAACCAAAGTTCAGGCTAGTTAATGATAAAGCAAAGCACTTCTGATAGTTAAAATGCGTTATAAAAGGAAGTTCTCTTGCTAAAAGTAATTTTTAGCAAGAGTTTAGGAGAGGTTTTTAAAATTAGTCTTTTTTAGGTAACAAGCCAAAATGATGGTACGCATTGTCAGACACAATTCGACCACGCGGTGTTCGCTGAATAAACCCTTGTTGAATTAAAAACGGTTCAATAACATCTTCAATGGTTTCACGCTCCTCACCAATTGCAGCGGCTAAATTATCGAGCCCTACTGGCCCCCCCATAAACTTTTCAATAATAGCAAGTAGATATTTACGGTCCATGTAATCAAAACCGCTTTTATCTACGTCAATCATGTCAAGCGCTTGTTGCGCAACCTCTGCGTTTACAGTGCCGTCAGATTTGACTTGCGTATAGTCTCGCACTCGACGTAATAAGCGGTTAGCAATACGTGGGGTGCCCCGCGATCTTTTCGCTATTTCACTTGCGCCGTCGTCACACATTTCTAAATCAAGATAATGGGCTGAACGGCCAACAATGTGAGATAAATCTTCGACTGAATAAAATTCTAAGCGCTGCACTATGCCAAAGCGGTCACGAAGTGGCGACGTAAGTGACCCTGCACGAGTTGTAGCCCCAATTAACGTAAACGGTGGTAAATCTAACTTTATAGAGCGCGCAGCAGGGCCTTCACCTATCATTATATCAAGTTGATAATCTTCCATTGCAGGGTAAAGTATTTCTTCAACTTGCGGGCTTAGCCTATGTATCTCATCGATAAACAGCACATCACCTTCTTCAAGATTAGTAAGTAGTGCCGCTAAATCACCTGCTTTTTCAAGTACAGGCCCTGAGGTGGTTTTAATATTTACGTTTAACTCGTTTGCAACAATATTAGCTAAGGTGGTTTTACCTAAACCCGGTGGTCCAAATATTAATAAGTGGTCAAGCGCCTCGTCGCGGCTGCGTGCAGCTTCAATAAATATTTCCATTTGCTGCTTAACATGCGGCTGACCTCGGTAATCAGCCAACAGTTTTGGCCTAATTGCTCGGTCAATCGAGTCTTCGTTTGTTTTTTCAGTCGCATCAATTAAGCGATCCGCTTCAATCATGGGTTACTCACAACATCGATTTTAAAGATTCTTTTATAAGAACCTCTGTAGACATATCTGGTTTACTCACCGATTTTACCGCCTTTTGCGCCTGAGGCAATTTATAACCTAACGCAACAAGTGCCGATACCGCATCATCGGCTGCATTATTAGCCACTAATGTATCACTATGGGGTTCTATTACTGCACTGTCGCTAAACGGTGTAAATAAATCATTGCCCCAGTCTTTTAAACGGTCTTTCATTTCAAGCACTAAACGCTCAGCGGTTTTTTTACCCACGCCCGGTAATTTCACCAGCGATGTGGCATCTTCATTATTTACACAACTAACGAACTGCTGTGCCGACATCCCCGATAAAATAGCGAGCCCGAGTTTTGGCCCTACCCCGTTTGCTTTTAAAAGCTCTCTGAATAATGCACGTTCTGTTTTATTGTTAAAACCAAACAATAACTGCGCATCTTCACGAACTACAAAATGAGTATAAACAATCGTGTTTTCACCCACTTTTGGTAAGTCGTAAAAACAGGTCATTGGCATTTGTACTTCATAACCCACACCGCTTACTTCAAGTAAGATTTCGGGAGGTTGTTTTTCAACTAAAATACCATTTAAGCGGCCGATCATTGTTATTTCCTTAAGCGTCCTCTAACGGTTTTGCTTGCGCTACCCGCCAGTTTGATTAAATTTTGTTCTGAGTGTGCATGGCAAATAGCAATTGCTAGTGCATCTGCAGCATCGGCTTGGGGTGTACCCGGTAATTTTAAGATATTTTTTACCATATGTTGTACTTGGCTTTTATCTGCACCGCCGTTACCTACAACGGCTTGTTTAATTTGCCTTGCTGAATATTCAAACACAGGTAAGTCTGCCATTGCAGCACCTACAATGGCCGCACCGCGAGCTTGGCCAAGTTTTAATGCTGAATCGGGGTTATGAGCCATAAACACTTTTTCGATAGCAAACGTTTCAGGCGAAAACTGCTCAACAAGTTGAGTGATACCCTGGTAAATCATTTTAAGGCGCACCGGAAAAGGATGATCGGCTAATTTTATACAGCCACTGCCTAAATAAGTAAATTTAGCACCTTGGTGAGCAACTACACCGTAACCAGTCAAACGCGATCCTGGGTCGATCCCTAAAATAATGGCCAAATCACATTCTCGTTGTTTTTATTGTAAATTAGGCTAATAATGCCAGAGCACTGTATAAAATACCAGTACCAAGCAAAAACAAAAATGCTCGCATATATAGCGAGCATTTTTAAGTAACAAAAACTAGTTTTACCCTAAAGCGCGAACTAACCCTTGGGTGTTTTGTTTAAGGGTACGGGCAATCATTAAATAACCCAACCCCGCTACAAATAAACCACCAGCAAGCGGGCCTATAATCCATATATGTGGATGAAGCTTGCCCGAAAGTTCAAACATTTGTTGCTGCACAATTAACAGTGCTAAATCGCTAAAGAATGCAGCAACTAAACCAGCTAATCCGCCTAATAATAAAAACTCGTACAAGGTCGCGTTTTTAATTAAACGGCTTTTAGCGCCTAATGTTCGCAGAATTACAATTTCTTGCATCCGTTCACCCAAGCTCGCTTGTACTTGCGAAATAAGTACTAGCGCACCACATAAAACAACAATGGCAAGTACAAAACCAATCGCGAGTGAAACTTGAGATATGGTGGTTTGTATTTGCTTTACAAAGTTATCTACATCGATTGCTGTAATTGTTGGGTAGGTACGTAATAGTTGACTAAAGTCACGCTTTTGCTCAGGTTCTATTCTAACCGAAGAAATATACGTTGCCGGAAAATCTTTAAGTACATCTGGGCTGAGTATAATAAAGAAGTTAGGTTTAAGCGTTGCCCAATTCACAGTACGAACGCTGGTAATTTTAGCATCAAACGACTGCGCGCCAATTAAAAAGGTAAGCGTGTCGCCTATTTCAACATCAAGGCGCTCTAACATTGACTCTTCAATTGATGCCTCAGCCACTGCGTTTTCACTAAACCACTCGCCTTGTACTATTTCGTTTTGAGCCGGTACATCTTTAAGCCATGTTAAGTTTAGCTCACGGCCAATACCTGAACGCGCTTCCTCGTCTTTTTTCTCATTGTCTTGAAGAGAGACCTCACGAGCAACCAACTCGCCATTTACCGCATTAACACGCCCTCGAATCGTTGGATAAAAGTCAGACACTAAAATGTCTTTTTCAGCGAGGTAGCTATTAATTGGTTCAAGGTCGTTTTGCGTAATATTAACTAAAAATGCGTTTGGCGCATCGCTGGGTAATTGCGACTGCCAATCAGCAATCATGTCGTTTTTAAGCACAACTAAAAACAGAAGCAGTTTAATGGCTAACGAAAAACTAATAAGTTGAACTGCATTTACATTGGCACGCTTTTGAATCGACGCAATGGCCAACGACCAACTATTACCAGGTTTTAAACCCAGTTTTCGGCCACCGCCAAATATAAGTTTAGATATTAAAAACAACACGCCAATTAAGGTAAGTGTGGTTATAAATAGTATTAGCGTTATCTTTATGTTGTTACTAAATAACCACATTAACAAAAATACGGTCAATGCACTCATACCCAAGTGAACGCGGCTCATCGCTAGTTTGTCGCCTAAATTACGGCGCAGTACCCTAAGCGGCGGAATATCGAACAAGTCAAACAAAGGTTTAATAGAAAACATAACGGCGCAGATTACACCCGTACTAATTGCCACAAGCCAAGGTTTACCCCCCCCCATGGGCAATTCGCTTCCCATACTTTTTGATAAGTATCCGGTGGCTATTTCTTGCAAGCCGTAACCAATTAACAAGCCGATGCTTACTGCCATTGCACAGACAAGCAATAAGTGAAGCATATAGATTTTTCGGATCATTGAGCGGCTACCACCCAATGTTTTCATCATTGCAACAGGGTCGTACTGACGCTCGCAATAACGTTTAGCTGATACAGCAATTGCCACTGCGGCTAAAATAATACCGAGTAAACCCGCTAACAATAAAAAGCTCTCTGCTCGATTTAAGCTATTAGAAATTGGTGATTGACGGTCTTTAACACCGTACCATTGTTGGTTTTCTTTCATTTTTGGTTTTAACCAGTCATAAAAGCTGTTTATGTCGTCTTCACTACCGGCATAGAGCTGACGGTAAAAAACACGGCTCCCGGGCTGAACCACCTCTGTTTTTGGCACATCTGCTATATTTATTAAAACACGACGGCTACTTGAGAATACATTGAATGGCGCATCAGGCTCCTCAACGATCACTTTTTCAACATTGAATAACGCTGCACCTAGCTCAACTTGCGAGCCTATATCAATGTTCAGCGAGTAAAAAACAGACTCACTAAGCCATACATTACCTGGCCTTGGGCCAGCATTAGCAATAATCGTTTCACCCGTTAATGTATTTTTTACCTTAAGCTGCCCTTTCAACGGGTATGCATTTGACGCGGCTTTTACCGAGCTAAATTGCATCTCGTCGTTAGCAAATAACATGGTGTCGAAGTACACCATTTGCGCAGTTTGTAAATTTTGACTTTTGGCTTGCTCTATAAAAGCGGTATCAATAGCATGGCTACTTGCAAGAACTCGGTCGGCGGCAATAAATGCACTGCTTTTTTGGGCGATGCTTTGTGCTATTCGATCTGTCACCATAGACAAGGTAAGTACAGTTAATACCGCTAAAGCAATAGCTGCGCTAATTACTGTTAGCTCACCTCTGCGAAATTCTCGCGCAAATAATTTAAGCGCTAATTTAGCCCACATCTGCAACGTCCTCTACTTCGCTTTTAACAAGCAACCCTGCTTCTATCTGGATAATATGCTCACATTTTTGAGCGAGTCCTTCATCGTGCGTCACTAAAATGAGCGTTGTACCGTGTTGAGAATTTAAGTCAAACAACAGCGACTCAATCATTTTTCCGTTTTTGCTGTCTAGGTTAGCTGAAGGCTCATCAGCAAATAAAATTTTGGGTGTCCCAATAAAGGCACGTGCAATAGCAACACGCTGTTGCTCACCACCCGAAAGCTGAGAAGGGTAATGATCTGTTCGATGGCTCAGGCCTACTTTTTCAAGCAAAGCAAGTGCCTGCTCCTTAGCATCACTTTTACCCGCTAATTCAGCAGGTAACATTACGTTCTCGAGAGCGGTTAAGCTTTGCACCAACATAAAAGACTGAAATACAAAACCAATTTTAGCGGCACGAAGTGCTGCACGTGCTTCCTCGTCTAAATTATGTAACGGCTCACCGTCTAAAAATATTTCGCCATTACTCGCAGTGTCTAAGCCTGCCAGTAAACTTAATAAGGTAGATTTACCTGAGCCGGACGTACCAACAATAGCAACAGACTCACCATGCTTGACATTAAAGCTGATGTCGCTGAGGATGGGCAACTCACCTTCAAAGGTAGTTACTATTTTAGACAAACCATTAACTTGAATTATATTTAATTGAGAAAGCGCTGACATATGACTCATTCAATCCTACGTTTAGTATTCATTTTATTTTTAGTTATCAAACCGCTGAGTGCGGCAGCCGACAACACGATTTTAATACTCGGTGACAGTTTAAGCGCAGCCTATGGCCTTCAACAAGAGCAAGGCTGGGTAAAATTGTTACAAGATAAGTACAATGACGAGCAAGCCGACATTGCACTTGTAAACGCCAGCATTAGTGGCGAAACCTCTGGTGGTGCATTGCGCCGTTTAGATGCATTACTTACTCAATACCAACCAACTCATGTGCTTATAGAGCTTGGTGCAAACGACGGTCTTCGCGGCTTTCCGGTAAACAAAATGCAGGCTAACTTAACTGAACTTATACAAAAAAGCCAAGCAGCTAATGCAATGACCGCACTGATGGAAATTTACATTCCACCTAATTATGGTCCCCGCTACAGTAAAATGTTTACAGATAGTTTTAGCCAAATCAGCGAAGAAACTAATACGCACTTACTAAACTTTTTTATGCTCAATATCGCCGATAAACCAGAGCTAATGCAAAACGATGGGCTACACCCTAACAAAAAAGCCCAGCCGTTAATACGAGATGAGATGTACGACTCGATCAAAACTTGGTTAAATAAAGACTAGCTTAAATAACCAAACTTAAGTGAGCTTTTTAGCTCACTTGCCTAATAAACACTCAAACAAACAATCGCTTATTGATTTTTAAAAAAATACACGTACTATTGCACTCAACGTCGGTATGTAGCGCAGCCTGGTAGCGCACTGTCATGGGGTGGCAGGGGTCGAGAGTTCGAATCTCTCCATACCGACCAATTCATAACTCACTCTTTTAGTTTATAAAATAGTCACCAACAGGTATTCACCTGAAGATTAAACACACACTCTACTTTTTAAAAAATATATTTAGTTAAAAGGCATTCTAAACAACAGTTTAATAACGGCCTATTACGCCTAAAACCCAGACTTTATGCTTTCCTCGCCTGCTTGATAGGTCAAAGTATTTTAAAAGCCACCTTAAAAATCGATATTTTGCTAGACCCAAATTGCCAACTTAATAAACCTGCAAAATAATAAACCTCTTCTTGATTTAAAAAGCGCATTGAAGGCACTAAATCTTACTTTAAATAAGTTACTATTCGCTTTTAACTAATTTGAATGACAATGAACGCTCTCAATTTTAAAAATGTAACAAGCACAGCTAATGCCAAACATTTACTTTACCTAAAATCTACACAAAACCTTTAACTATAGTAAAGAAAACAAATAACGCTGCACACTTATTGAGCATTTTGTTTAATTAACATATTATGGGGTTTTATTTTTACGGTGTTGAACATGGACTTTTCAGCTGAAGAATTAAACTTTATCTCTGACTTATTTAAGCCAGAAGATCAGGAAGTAAAACCAAATCACAAGCTTACTTTACAAAGTAGTGTACCCGCAGGCATTGCGCACCTATTGAGCAACGCAAGCTTAACGCTATTAGCAAAAGTTGCGCATTATCAATTATGGTTTCCGCTTGATTTAAAAATAGATCCCTCTGGGGTTATTAACCCTGTATTAAGTGCGCCTGAAGTCATTGATACTAAAGGCACACAACGTAGTTGGCGTTGGAGCGAACTCAATATAAAGAGCGAGGGTTTTTATATTGAGTCTATATCTAGCACTGGCATATTTTTAAAACCTCTGAAAGATAACAGTCGCTTAGGCAGTATGAAAAACGTGCAGTTTACACTGCCAAACGAAGAGTATATTTCAATTGATATAGAGCCTATTAGGCAAAATAAGTCAGGAATGGCTGCAAGAATTACGCGCATTAATAGCGGAAAAGAGCAATTAAGAACCTATCTATTTGAAGAGCATAAACGCCAATACTCGGCACTGTATGAAAATGGTAAATTAGTTAACGAAATACGTTGATATGTAAGTTATAAAGTAAATGCCTATATTTATTTCGCCTAAATCGGTTCCTTAATTTTTATATTTTTTAGCCTTGCTTGATGTTTCAACCCATTTTAAATTTTGCAAAAAAAAGCGCTACACAGCGCTTATTGATTTATATTTAATTAGTGTTTGGGCTTTACACCGTTACGAACCATATCTTGCCCATTAGTAAATACATCTTCGGTGATACCGCGGGCCAATAGTAGTTGCTGTTTATCATCAAATACGGCAATAAAACGGGTACCGTCTGAGTTTTTAGTCGCCATACCTACACCCGATACCCCTTTTAACCCATAGCCACCTCTTTCTATTTCGAGTAAAAAAGCTTCTAAGTCTGCTAAGTTATCGATTACATCACTTTCGTTATTCATGTTAAAACTCTTTCTATCTCTCTTTGCTTTGAGCAAAGTGGTTATACGTTATATCGGTTATTTTATAGAGCTGGTACTTAAAATCCAAATATTTAAGACTCAGACTTAAAACGATTCGACCACCAGCGATAAATTACTCACAGCGCAGCCGAACTGTTTAGTGCTTATTCGGTCGTAGCGTGTATCAGCATTTGCATTCAAGCTAATTAAGAACTCATCTTGCTGAGCAACTGCGCTTTGCTCTTGGGCAAGGCACATGGCTTGGGTAAGAGACCGTAATTTTGCATCCGTCAATATGCTCCCAAAACGCTGAACTGGTAAAGGCGGTATTTTTATTGAGGACAATGTTTTCCCCAATGTGCGCTCGCTCAAAGTAAATGAGTTATTGTTCACATCAATCACACTGCCAGCCGGCCAATATGAATAGCGGTATTCCTGAAGTTTTGAATTTGTATTTTGCTCAGAAGGATGCACAGCAATGTTTGTTGCCTCGGGAGTTAAATAGACCACGCCATTTTCACCAACGACCGTCATTAAATTACCTTCAGGCGATTTTATGGCGACCAAGGCGGTATTCTCGTCTACACCAAAACCATACTGTGATGTAGCTTTACTGTTGCTTAAAGTGTCAATCATCATGGCCAATTTAAAAGTGTTGTTTTGCTCACTAAAGTGCGTACTTAACACACCATAATTAAACGTTGCTAAGCCCTTTATAGTGGTCAGGGTTTCCCCTTTTAGTACGTTTGTAATCGTTGCGTTTTCATTTGTAATTAAGCTATTACCTTGTATGGCGCTCCCCTCTCCTATCCCCACAATAACCGGGCTTGTTATAAGTGAATTTGTCCATGGGTAAGGCTCGTTTTCATCATTAAATAAAACGCTATGCAATAACGCAGCATCGCCGCTATCGTACATAACGCCCGTACTATTTTTTATTAGTGTGTTTAATGCAACGACTCCACTTTTACACAAGCCGTATTCGGTTTGAGTTTGCGAAGGATACATTGACTCTCGGTTATACACTTGCATAGTGCTGTTTCTTAGTAAAGGCAGTTGATCGCACCGACCTGTGGTTATTGCCTTTGCAAGTGCAGGCGTTAATGCAAGCCACTTGGTACTTATTTCTGACTCTGCTAAAATAGATGTTGTCGCTTCAGCATACGCGTAGGGATCACGGCGCGCTGCAGTAATAACAAGCATGGTCGGTTTAGCGCTATTTACTCTTAGACTACCGGTAATAAATTGTAAAATATCATTATTTTTATATCGTGAAGTCTTAATTGCTTTGCTATTTATTTTGTTATCATTTTTACCTTCTGACACTTCGAGCATATCGAACACATAATTGTATTCATGCACTGACAATCGTTGTAATTGCTCGTTATTTACGTCACGCCACTGCCACAGTAAGTTTTGCTTTGAAACATGTTCGGCTCCATTTTTGTATAATTGGCTCAGCACTTCCAGTGTCGCTTTTTTATTATTAAGATTACTTGTTGGCCAATGTTGTGCTACCTGCTCTATTTTATTAACCGTGAGCGAGTATATATTGCGAATTGTATTTTTAACCTGCTCACAACTATTAGACGAACCACCTGCGCACATTTTTGGTTCTGAACCCAATAATATTAGAGTTTGACTTTGTTGTTGAGCGGCTAAATTAAACGAAAATACCGTGCTTATTAGTGTAATAAGCGCTGTTAATAGAATTTGTTTATTCAATAAAATTTGGTTGCTCATAGTAATAATCTTAAAAGTGGCAAAAAAGCGCTGCAAGCTTATCAGTTTAGTGGCTTAGGCTAAATACCTCGTTAATATAACTAATCGTGTATTTAATTCACTTTTCTCTATTACAGCTTTGGGTAAGTTTTTTAGGACGTAACTCAATTATGTCGATATATCGCATTAACTTGCAGGCTATTTTAGTCAGCGTTAAGCTAGCGCTTTATTTAATTAAATATTGATATTCCAAGGCTTTATAATGACTGACAGCACATACCCAATTGGCACACCAGGTAAAAAATGGAACCACAGCGACAAAGCACAATGGCTAGCAGGGCAAGTTATAAAGCGTAGCTACCAAGATGAAGTGCTAACGCTAATAAACGAGCTTAAAGGCACATTAACTGTTGAGCAATACGGCGAGCTTAATTACAACGAAGGCTGTTATCCATTATATGCACTGCAAACACCTAATTTTGATGATGCCAAACCAACGGTTTTAATTACCGGTGGCGTGCATGGCTACGAAACTAGTGGCGTGCATGGCGCGCTTAGATTTGCAAAAACCTCTGCTTTAAATCAATCACAACACTTTAATATAGTTATTGCTCCCTGTATTAGCCCTTGGGGGTATGAAACAATTAACCGCTGGAACCCAAGCGCAATAGATCCTAACCGCTCGTTTTATGACAATAGCCCAGCACACGAGTCGGCTGCGGTAATGGCCTATGTAAAATCATTAAATCTTGACCTACTAGCACACATTGATTTACACGAGACAACCAATACTGATAACAGTGAATTTAGGCCAGCGCTTGCAGCACGTGAAGGCACAACTAATACAAATTGGAATATTCCTGATGGGTTTTATTTAGTTGCCGACAGTAAGAAGCCAGAGCCAGAATTTCAAAAAGTGATTATTGAGGGCGTTGCAAAGGTTACGCATATTGCACCAAGCGATGAGAACAACGCGTTAATTGGCGTACCGCAGGAACAATTTGGTGTTATTAACTATGCTGCACGCGAATTAGGTTTATGTATGGGCTTTACCGATGCACCTTTTGTAACAACAACAGAAGTATACCCAGATAGCCCTAGCGCAAACAGCGAGCAATGTATTTTAGCGCAAGTGGCTGTTATAAACAGCGCGCTAAACTATTTAAATAAGTAAGGCTAGTTTTTTGTTGCTACGTTAATTAAATGTGTGGTTTATTGAGCGTAGCAAAAATTTAATAAAAAATAATAGAGAGCACATATTGAAAGTGGATAAAAATAGGCACCATGATTTTTCATTAAATAATGACTATGGCAACGTTAATTTTTCTGTTGATAACAACATCATTGTTGCAGAGTTTTCAGGAAGTATTGATACAGATTTATTGAGCAGTTTTGGTGAAAGACTCATTAGCACTACAACTCAGTTTAATGGCACCTCTTGGGGCTACATTAGTGATTCAAGGAACGTATTAGCAGCGACGCCTGAAGCTGAGCTATTACTCACTAAAATTGGTCAAAAAATGCAATCTGCAAATTGCATTATTAGCGCTTTTGTAATGACATCTGCTATTGCTATAAGCCAAATGTCACGAGTTCTGCAAAGTGTTGGCAGAGATAGCTCTAAATGTATTTTTAGTGACATTACAAGTGCAAAGCAATATGTTAGTGAACACCTTAAAAACAGCCAAGCGGATTAAGTAATTAATCAACTTGGCGATTAATTACTTAGTTTTTATAAAACTGACTCTCTTTAGTAATGGTAATATTCGCATCCTCCTGCGCAGTAACTACAAATCGTAATTTACTCACTTTTTGTTTAATGTCGTATCCATCCGCAGTCACTGTTACCGGTATACTTTTCATTAAACCTGGCTGAACAAGCGTAAGCTCAGGACTTTGCAGCGTTGCGCCTGGTAATCCTTCAATAGCAATAGTGTAATGCATAGATTGCTGTGTTTTATTTATAATGGTCAGTGTGTATGGGTTTTCGACTAAGCCCTCATAGTTTACTCTGTAAAGTGCATTTCTATCACGAAGTACAGAGGCCTCTATTGGTGTGCGCTGCACCATCCATGCAAACATAGATATAATAAGCAATGCAGTCAAAGCACCATAACCTACCAGTTTTAGCCTAAATGGGTTGGTTTTTTTACCCTCCATTTGTTTTTCGCTAGCGTATTTAATTAACCCTTTGTCGTATCCAAACTTGGTCATTGTGTCGTCACAAGCATCAATACATAAACCACAGTTTATACATTCATATTGCAAGCCATTTCTTATATCAATACCCGCAGGGCATACCTCCACACATAAATTACAGTCTACACAATCGCCTAGGTTTAATGACTTTGGATCGGCTTTACGCTTACGTGGCCCGCGGCTTTCTCCTCGTTCTGCATCATAAGTAACCACTAGGGTATCTTTATCAAACATCACTGACTGAAAACGTGAATACGGGCATGCAATTGTGCACATTTTTTCTCTTAAAAACCCAGCATTGCCGTACGTACACCCTGCGAAAAAAAGCACCCAAAAGGTGGTAATGCCAGACCAATCAAATGTAAGCATCTCTAAATATAAACTTTTAGCCGGAATAAAATACGCCATAAATGAGGTCGCTGTTAAAACAGAAATAACTACCCACGCGATGTGTTTAGTTATTTTTTTACGCCATGTGCTTAATGTCCATTGTGTCTTATCAAGTTTTATACGTTGATTACGTGTACCTTCTATACGTTGCTCAACCCAGGTAAACATCAACATCCATATTGTTTGCGGGCAAGTATAACCACACCAAACTCGACCTAGCCAGTTAGTGACAAAGAATAATGCAAATGCTCCCACCATAAAAAGCATCGCTAAAATCATAAAGTCTTGAGGAAGAAGTGTTAAGCCAAATATAGTGAAGGTTTGTGTGGCTACATCTAACAGTACAGCCTGCTGCCCGTTATATTGAATCCATGGAATGGCAATAAACGTTAGCATTAGTAACCAGCCTAAATTGCGGCGTATTCGTTGGAAAAAGCCTTTTTGCTCGCGAATATAAATAGGGCCTGAGTTATAGGGCTTAATGATCATATCTTCTTCTTTAATATCAAACTTCATTTTGCTTACTTAATTATGACGGATTTTAATTAAGTATTTGCAACTTTCAGACCAAGCTGAAAGTTCACTTATGTTATTGATATTAAATTATTTATTATTTTAGCCTTATTTTATATTCGCGATATAAAGCGAAACTCGCTATATATCGCGATTATTTTCTAATGCCTAGCTTTCGCATTTTTGAGCGAAGTGTACTTTCAGGTAAACCTAACTTAATTGCAGCGCCTTTATTACCTGAAATTTGCCAGTTACACAGTATTAAAACACGTGTTATGTGCTGTTTTTGCGCCTCATCGAGAGTGAGAGATGAATCCATACTAGGCGTATTTTCACCACTAAGTGGTTGATTAAGCTGTAATACAGGTTGTTTAGATAAGATTGCTTCGCGTTCTAACACATTTTGCAGCTCTCTAATATTACCTGGCCAATCATAGGCTTGAAGTTTAGTAATTGCTTTTTGGCTTAAGCCTTTTAGCTGCTTACCTAAACGTTTATTTAATTGCTGTATTAAATTGCTGCATAGAAAAGGAATATCTTCTTTTCGCTCTCTGAGGGCCGGTACTTTAATAGGAAATACATTAAGCCGATAATATAAATCTATTCTAAAACTGCCCTTTTGTACCATCTGCCATAAATCGCGGTTTGTTGCCGCAATAACCCGAATGTTAACGTTTAAGGTTTGACTACCGCCTACTCGTTCAAACTCTTGCTCTTGCAGTACTCTGAGTAGTTTACTTTGTGCCTCAAGGGGTAACTCGGCAATTTCATCTAAAAAAAGCGTGCCTTTATCGGCTAGTTCAAATCGACCTTTTCGGCGCTCGTTTGCTCCTGTGAATGCACCTTTTTCGTGCCCGAATAACTCAGATTCCAATAAACTTGGTGTAAAAGCAGCGCAATTTACTTTAATAAAAGGGTGTTTGCTACGGGTGCTTAGTCTGTATAAGTTACGGGCTACTAGCTCTTTACCGGTGCCATTCTCACCCAAAATAAGTACCGAAGTGTCGGTTTCACTGACTAGTTTTATTTGCTCCAGCATATTTTGAAACACGTGACTTTGCCCTACAAGTCCAGAATCTTGCCAGTCTTGATTTAGCTCTGCAATCAAATAATTGTTTTCGTCTTTTAATTGCTCGCTCAACTGCTTTATTTTTATGAGCGCATTTTGTAAGTCACTTTGCGTTTGTTGCTGCTGCGATATGTCGCGAAATACTGCAACAGCACCAATGAGTTGGTTATTTCGATACACTGGGGTGGATGTATATTCAACGGCAAATGAGCTACCGTCTTTGCGCCAAAATATTTCGTTGTTTACTTCTCGGCGCTTACCATCAAACATAGTGCAGTAAATTTGGCACTCATCGGCAGGGTAAGGTGTACCATCTACACGAGTATGATGATGATATTGATGTATTTTTTTTCCTAGTAGCTCCTCTGCCTTCCACCCTGTCATGCGCTCTGCTGCTGGGTTTACAAATACAGCGTTTCCAGACAAGTCGAATCCGTAAATTCCCTCACCCACGGCATTAAGTAATAACTTTGGATCGTTTAAAAATTGCTTTATCATAACCACACCTCGCGAAATATCACGAGTATTATGACAACTTTAACAAATGACTGCACCTGTAACTTTACAAGTTTATTTACCCATTTTATGAGTAGTGACTAAAAAGCCCTCGCACATCTATTTTTGCGCCCAAACGCGCCGCAATTAAATACAAGCCTGCAAGTTTTCGGTGTATAAACAGTGCATCGACAGGTGGAGTGTGCCACTGCTGTGATTGGGCGCTGAGTTCAAGCCCTGCGTTTTTAATTTTAAGTGCCAGCTCGCTGTTTTTAAAATCAAAATTACCATTATAACGAAGAGGCTCGCACGCCATTAAAAACAAATCTATGACATTGTTTTTATAGTCATCCAATATGTCATCTTTAAAATAACCAATTTTCGATGCTGCGTTTAATACGCCCTCTCGGTTATTTTCGCTTCCTGCCTTAAATAGTGCCAAATAAGCAGAACTCAACTCATTTGATATTTCTCGTGTTGCACCAAAATCAAATAAAACGATTTTTTGTGTATCTGATTGATAGTGAAAATTAGCAAAGTTGGGATCGGTTTGAATAAGTTTAAACTCAAACATCTCTTTAAAGAACAAATCAATTAGCTGCTCAGCAACAAAACTCTGCTGGCTTTGTGGAAGTGCTGTGATGCACTCTATTGGTTCAGCGTTTACATATTCCATAGTCAGTACTTGCTTCGTACTATGGGCAGTGTAAACATTGGGCACCTTAAAATTAGTGTTGCCTTTAAGCGCGGTTTTATAACGTATTAAGTAATCAGCTTCTCGCAGGTAATCGGCCTCAGCAAGCAACTGGGCTTTAGCCTCGTTAACTAGGGGTTTTATGTCGAGCTCTTTAGGTAGTAAGCGCGATAACGTTAACAACGTAATAACGTTATCTACGTCGCTTACAACACTTTTTGCTATACCCGGATATTGCACCTTGACTGCGAGCTTATCGCCATTTTCTTGATACGCTAAATGCACTTGCCCTATAGAAGCGGCTGCAAAAGGTCTGAGCTCAATGTGAGAAAAACGAGAAAGCCAGTCATCCCCCCATTGTATTTTAAGTACCTCAACCAGCTGTTTATGAGGCATTGGATTTGCGTCTGAACGCAGCAGTGCAAGTAACTGGGCAAGCTCAGGGCTTAGCAAGTCACCGGCATCCATAGATAACAGCTGACCTAATTTCATTGCTGCACCACGAAGGTGTGATAACTGCACTGCAAGTTTTTCAATGTTTTTGGGCTGCAAAAGTAAACGTTTGTTATCCCAGCCTTTGCCTGTTAACGCACTTTTAGCGCCATCAACCAGCATATTGCTAGCAACCCCTGTTGCCAACGAACCTAATTTTGCAAACCGAGAAAGACGAGACGTGGGCACATTACGCGGTGCAGCCATAATTTTTATAACCTAGTTAGCCTGTAAATAGGCTAACTAATACGATTAAATGAGGCTGGTCGATCTACTTAGTCTGGTTATTTATAATCGAGGAACCAGTTTAATTGCGCCTTGTGCTACTTTCATATCGAGTGGTAATTTGCTCAATAGCATCATTTTAGGGTCGTTCATATTTAGTGTGTATACAGGGTTATTTGCTAAAAATGTATTAATTACATCCATTGCTTGATCGTCAAGCGCGCCAATGTTGCCTCTAAAACCACCCGCATCAACTCTTGACCCCAATAATTTTACATTACGTAAAAACACCGCTTTTTTCTCGCTGTCGTAGTATGGGCTCCCTTCTATTTGAAGCTTTAAACGAATTGGGTATTTAAGTGCAAAAGCGTTAATTTCTGCGCTAGAGTCGGCACCGAGTACAACAACATCGCTATTATTAGGCCCAATATCAACACTTAAATCATTAACGTTGAGCTGAACAGGTAGCCCCATCAGTTTTACTTTTTCGCTAAGTTTAGGGAGCTGTTGAGCCAGTGCGCTTTCTACTTCAGCATTTGTAAATGAATATACAGATACACCTTGTGTGCTATTACAGGCGGTTAAAAAAAGTGTGGTAATAAGTAGTAAAATTCTCATAGTGAGCCCTTTATTTTATTGTATATAAAAGGCCGCTATTTAAGCGGCCTTTTAACGTTTTTATCAACAGTTGAAGCAACGTTGATGATTAAGCTGCAAGTGTCGATTTTAGCCGTGCTAGTGTCTCAGGTTCAACTGAACCGTTACTGAGCGCGAGCAACTGTTTTAAATAATAATTTAAATCAGCATGATCACCACGATGTTTATCATCAAGCATAGCAACTTGCTCTGCCATTCTAAGAGATGCATTTGGCGAACTCACATTCGCTAAAATTTCCATACGCGTTATGAGCTGCTCTACATTTAGTGATGTTTTTAAAGTTGCTTGATACTGAGCCGGTATTTCTTCATTATTTTGAAGTGCACTAAGTAATGCTTCTAAATTAACTTGCTCTGATTTAGTCATAAGCACTGACACTTTTTCATCAATAGCCTTTAGCAATGCAGCCACCTTTGGTGCAAGCGTTCTAAACTGTGCATAGCCCTTAACCTTGGTTTCTAGATCATGAAGTTGCGCACGCTGCTCCACCGCCTCTAATACCGCTTCTAATTCAGCGAGTTCTGCAGCGGCTTGTTTATCAGACTCATTTTGTTCAAGCTTTTGTTGCTCAAATTCAGTACTGCGCTTACTAAATGCTTCATCATTATACTGACGAAATTTTTGCCACAACGCATTTTCGGCTTTTAAACCTGCAAAACCAATAGTTTGCCATTGTTGCTGCATTTGCTTTAAGGCTTGGCAAGCACTTGCTAAATCGTCACTTTGCGATAGTTGCTGGGCTTGCTCAACTAAATCATTTTTAAGTGCAGCATTACCTTTATGAAACGCATTTAATAAACCAAGCACCTGTTGTTGCTCGCTTTTATAGCGATCGTTTAATACTCGATATGTTTTTGGGTCAACTTTTCCTACACTGCGCCATGCTTTATTTAGCTTATTGTATTGGCTTTCAAACTGTTTCCAATCAAAGCCTTCTTCGCTAGTAGGCTCTGTGCTAAGCGTGTGCATATCTGTAATTATGCTTTCACGTTGCAACTTCGCTGCATCGCGTTTCTCTTCTTGCTCGGCAAAGTAACTACGACAAGGTGCAAACAATGTTTCTATATGTTCATCGAACTGAACACCTTGTTGTTTTTCTTCGTCTGTATCTAAACGCCCAAGTTCATTCCAACGTGTGCGTAACATTTTTACTTGTTCGGCACGCTGTTGTGGGTCGGTGCATTCTTGCTCAGTTAGCTGAGTTACTTCTTCTAGTAACGCAACACGCTTCGGTGCAGCAGCGTATTTTTGCCAATCTTTTGCATCGGCAAGTTGTTGCTCTAGCTCTGCTTTAATATTTTCAAGCGGTTGCTGGTAGCGTGCTGTTAATGTATTAAATAGCTCTTCAAAACCCTTAAATACACCAAATGCCACATTAAACCGGCCTTCTTCAATTAAGCGCTTAACATCACGAGCTTTGCGCTTTGCCTGACTCTGATTTTTTTCAAGCGGTTTAATTAAGTCATTCATTAATGCTAAAAATTGCTTTTTATGTGCATTTAACTCCGCTTTAAACTTACCTTGTAATGTACTATCTAAAATAGATAAGTGCCCACGAGCCTCTTTAAACGCTTGATTAAAAGCTGAAAGAGTTTCGTCATATTGCTCAAGGGTTTGTGCTGGTTCAATTAGTTTTAAAGTGGTTAGTGCCTCTTTGTATTGCGCAATAGCAGTTGTTAGTTCAGGTAATTTGGCTACTTGAGAAAATAAACTCTCAAGCTTTACGATTACCGCTTTAGACTGTGCGTTGTTTTCAAGCTCAGCCTCTGTGATCGCTTGTTTTGCTTGCGCTACTTTAGCGTCGAGCCAATCTTGTTGAATTTGCTCAGGGGTTTCTAAACCAACCTGAAGTGCATTTTCAATTTCATCGCTTAATGCTTCAAGCGTTGCTAATGCAAGTAATTGGCGCTGTTTTAATGCTAAACGTTGCTGCTCTTTATCGTGCTCTGTTTTTAGTTGAGCAATATGTGCGTCAAGCTTGCTGGTAATAGCGACATACTTTTCATCTAGCGCTTTTATCCGTTCCGTTGTTAGCCATTTAAGCTCTAATGCTTGCCATTGAGCCATTAATTCAGCAGCCCCTGGGTTTACAATCGCAAAGTCTGTTTTTTCACGTAATGCATTAAGTTTTGCTAAAATAACACGCGTTGAATTTTCAACTTCTTGTGGCATTTCCTTGGCCAAACGTTCATTTTCAATATGCGTATCAAGGGTGCTTTTTGCTTCCCCTTTGGCGTGTTTAGCAAGTGGTTTAGTAAGCTGATGGTTAATAACTAACTCAATTAACTGCGCTTGTAACTCTTCGCTGCCCTCTTTAAAGGCTTTTTCAACTAATTTTGGATTTGCTAAACGCTTAAGTAATTTAACGCGAACTTTTAGTTCTTTCTCTGCAAACGCCAGTTTTTCTAATGTTTTTACAGGAGCAAAGCGCTCTATATATTCACTTTTAATTTGAGGTGTCAGTGTGCTTTCGCTATTTAAAACGGCATTTGATATTTGCTGCTCGGCAATATCTTTTAGCGCTTGATCTTGTTTGTAGGCTTTCCACCACAGTGGTAAATCATTTACCTTTTGAAGCGCCTTACGGCGTATTTCTGCAGAGCTATCTTCTAATGCAAGTGTATTTAAAATACTTGCATCGCGCTGCGTGTCTAGCTTTTCAATTGCATCAAGACGAACCTGTTGCTTGGGGTGTTTCCATTTTGGCGTAAAAAGGTGCTTAAAGATCATGTTCACTAAACCTAGCTATTTCGTTGTCTGATTTGAATTCTTTTTGTAGTTGCGCTTTTGTCTTTTGGATCATTTCACCATTAGCACCAATCGTAAATTGCTCGTTCGATTGAGCCACTTTTGCTTGATACAACATTACCAACTGCACTGTTTGTTGCTTTTGCTCATCTGATAATACAGTGCCATCTGGCCATTTGCCTGTTGATGCACCATATTGCAAGCGTTCAAATAATTCTGGAGTTATATTTTCTACGAGTTTGTCGATATTCATGTCATCTTTTCTTTTTAAGAGTCACTAAAACAATACGGTTAATAAGATACCAAATACACCCTACGCCAATGGCGATGGTGTAAGCATACCACTCAAGGGTTTCTTTTTGCGGTTGTAAAAAATACAAACAGAAAAAACCACCCAAAAATATGATAAGTGCTAAGAAGGAGTGATTTATAAACATCTGCTTTTTTTTAATTTGCTGTTCGCGCTGAAGTTGTTGAACCTGCTCGTCATTTAGCTCTGAAATGTTACTTTCGCAATGCGGGCATTGCTTGTATTTATCTGAAATTGATTTTGCACATTTTGGGCAACGAATTATCGCCATACATCTCTCCATACTACGCATAAAAAAAGCGCCTTGCGGCGCCTTTATTGTACTTGTTTTATTTGTCGTTGTCTTTTTTCAATTTAAACCAACAATAGATAATATGACTTTCTGTTATTGGCTTAAATCCACTTCCCCACAAACTAGCAAGTACGTTGTATATTGAATCACTCAGTATCTTTAGATTGCTTTTCAAGACGCTTTTCCCAAAAAGTAGCATTTTTTATGCCTAACTTAACTGGGTCGAAAGTTATTTTGCCGCCTTTTTTCTTTTGATCTTCGTAATCGCTTAAACATAGTAGTGCTGGTTTTGCGACAAAAAATATAGCTAAAATGCCTAATATATTGATCCATGCCATTAAACCTACGCCTATGTCGCCAATAGTCCAAATATAACCCGAGCTATTGACCATACCGTACGCAACCATAAACATAATCACAAACTTCACAATAACGAGTGGAATACTGCCTTTAAAATAACGATTTAAGTATGCAATATTAGTTTCGGCAATGAAGTAGTAAGCTAAAATTGTAGTGAACGCAAAGAAGAACAGTGCAATGCCTACAAATGCTTCGCCAAACCCGCCAAATACGCTGAATAATGCCATTTGTGTAAATGCTGCAGAACCGACTTCTGTTGCTGCATCAACATTTTGTACAATAAATTGGCCTGCAGGTAGCTCGCCAACAATGTTGTATTGTTGTGTTAATAAAATCATAAGTGCAGTTGCGGTACATACAAAAATGGTATCTACGTAAACTGAAAAAGCCTGAACTAAACCTTGCTGTGCTGGGTGGTCTACCTCTGCAGCAGAGGCTGCATGAGGCCCAGTACCTTGGCCTGCTTCGTTTGAGTATATTCCACGTTTTACACCCCAACCAATTGCAGCACCAAATCCTGCTTGAGCTGTAAAGGCGTCGCTTATAATCATGGCGAAAATATCTGGTACTCTATCGATGTGTAAAAATACAACAATTAAGGCAAGTACAATGTAACCTAGTGCCATAAACGGCACTACAATTTGGGTAAAGTTAGCAATACGTTTTATGCCACCGAAAATAATAAAAGCTAAAACGATAAGAATAATAGCCAGCGCAACTAACTTAAAGCTGCCTACATCGCCAAAGCTCGTCGATACCATAGTCCCGTCGCCAAATACTTGAGTAAACGCATTACCTACTGCATTTGCTTGTACACCAGGAAGGAACACACCACACGCAACAACGGCAGAAATAGCAAATAGGATGGCTAGCCACTTTTGCTTTAAACAACGGTCAAAGTAAAACGCAGGTCCACCACGGTACTGGCCGTTTTCTTCTTCTTTATAAATTTGACCCAGCGTTGACTCGGCATAGGCCGTACTTGCACCTAAAAATGCAACAACCCACATCCAAAAAATTGCCCCCGGACCACCAAAACCAATAGCTGCAGCAACACCGGCAATGTTACCTACACCAACTCGCCCCGATAAAGACACAGCCAGTGCTTGGAAAGAAGAAATGCCTTTTTCAGATGTGTTAGGACTAAATAATAACTTACACATTTCTTTAAAATGTCGAACTTGGGCAAATCGAGTTAATACAGAATAAAACAAGCCCGCGCCAAGGCATAAGTAAATAAGGGCATTACTCCAAACAACATCATTAACAGCGCTTACAAAAGCTTCCATGAATATCCTCTATAGTTATATTTTTTATTATGAATTACGAGACTCTGTTTTAGCTACTCAGAATGCGCGATACAAAGCGATTAAAAATCAGGCTTCAATGCGCCTATCTTTAATTCGATTGTTATTGATATTAACTTAAGTTGGCTAACTTTGTTAACACTTAATTTTCATATTTAGAGATAAAACGTGCGCTTTGGCGTCGTGTTTGAGGGTTATTTAACCAGTAATTTGAATTATATGAATATGCTAAGGACTTATACAGCGTGATTAAAATCTATTTTTGATTGAAGTGATTTATAAAAAGGGCTTTATATCTATTCGCTTAATTAAGTTATCTATTTTAAAGCTAGAAAAGCGTGTTAATAGCTCGGCAAAAAATTCGCTATTTAGTTGCTTTTAATAAGAGTTTTGACGCAAGTAGCGACACGTTTAGCCTAGTAAAATGATTATGTATTATTGCGGATTGGTATTATGTTAATTCGTTGTAGATTTGAATAAAAAAAGGCACCAAAAATTGATGCCTTTTCTAAATACTCTATCTGAGCGTATCAACCACATTTACAATGGCTGCTAATGTGTCTTGACCAAACTGGTACGAACGACGATCTGACCAGCCATAATCTGGATCAGGTAAATCGTTGTTATCTTTAAACGGCATTTCAATGGTGTATGTAAGCGCTTTAAACTCTTCAGCCGTTGCCGACGAAGCCACGGTTAACAAAGCCTCACCTGGCTCATCTTTCGGGTAGCCGTGCTCATCTTGAAACTCAGGTGTTATTATTAGTAACGCCGCTTTAAAGTTATCTTCTAAGTTTTTAAGGCGCTCGTCGTAACTTGGAATACCTTCACTGCCTGCAACAAAGTTATAAGGAATAGCTTCATCACCATGAATATCAAGGTGCATATCTAAACCTGTTTCGCGCATTTTATTAAGCACAAAATAGACTTCAGGGCTGTTTTCAATCGATGGTGTTTGCCATTCACGATTTAAGTTAACACCTTTAGCATTGGTACGTAAATGTCCGCGCACACTGCCATCAGGGTTCATGTTTGGCACAATATAGAATACTGCTTTTGATAATAATGCTGCAGCATGCGGGTCTTCGTCATCAAGTAATTTATGAAGTAAGCCTTCTACAAACCATTCAGCCATTGTTTCACCTGGGTGCTGACGTGCAGTTACCCAAATGACTTTTTTATCTTCACTTGGCTCACCTATTTTTAGCACGCTGATATCGCGCCCATCAAGTGTTTTACCTAATGTTTGAAGTTGGCAAGCACCTTGAGCTTGTGCCCAAGAAAGTAAGTCTAAATGGCGGTCGTAGCTGTATGGTGCGAAGTAAGCAAAATACACACTGCCGCACTCTGGCTCTATTTCAAAGCTTAGCGTGCCATTTTCATAGCTTGATGGAACACGAAACCATGTTTGGCGATCATAAGAAGCAACTGCTTGGTAGCCCTCCCAACCATCTGGGTATGCTGATTTTTCAAGCTGATTAATATTAAGCTTATGTAATTGATAAGGCGTTGTTTCTAATCGAAAGTGAAACCACTGGTAAAATTCAGAATTGTGATCGTTATTGATCTCTAATTGAATATTAAGCGGATCGGTTGCATCAATGACCTTGATATTACCACTGTCGAAATTACTGCTGATTTTCATGAAAAAACCTTTAATTTGAATAAGCTCATCTGCATTGTAACTAGCAGAACTAACATCGCGAGCAATAATACTCGCACTAAACACAGCGTATTATGAAATAACTACGCTCGCTGTATTTTAATGGTTAAAGCGTAGCATAAGGCACACACTTTAAAAATAATGACACATTAAAAAAGCCAGCTAAACGCTGGCTTTTGAATACTAAATATACATTAGCGTGGTAGGCTTGGGAATGACACTTCAGCCATATCTCGCATACAACGAACTACTTGGCAGCTATAGCCAAATTCATTATCGTACCATACGTATAAAACGATACGGTTATCGTCAACAATTGTTGCTTGCGAGTCAACAACACCAGCATAACGGCTACCCACTAAATCGGTAGACACTATTTCTGTAGACGCTGTGTAATCAATTTGATCACGTAAGTCTGAATGCAGTGCTGTATCGCGTAAAAATGCGTTTAGCTCTTCAACCGACGTACTTGTGGCTAAGTTTAGGTTCAATATAGCAAGCGAAACGTTTGGTGTAGGAACGCGAATCGCGTTACCTGTTAACTTGCCTTCTAGCTCTGGTAACGCTTTAGATACCGCCTTTGCCGCACCCGTCTCAGTAATTACCATGTTCAGGGCCGCAGCTCGACCACGACGCTCTGCTTTGTGATAGTTGTCAATTAGGTTTTGATCGTTTGTGTACGAGTGAACCGTTTCAACGTGGCCATTATTAATACCAAACTTGTCGTTTAATGCTTTTAACGTTGGCGTAATCGCATTTGTTGTACAACTTGCTGCACACACAATTTTATCTTCAGATAAAATATCTTGGTTATTTACACCATATACGATGTTTTTAATATTACCTTTAGCCGGTGCCGTTAGTAATACTTTAGCCGCACCTTTACACTCTAAATGCTGACCAAGACCTGCTTCATCTTTCCAAATACCTGTGTTATCAACAATTAACGCATTCTCGATACCGTATTGTGTGTAATCGATTTCGCTAGGCGAATTTGCATAAATAACCTGAATGTAACTGCCGTTCGCTTTAATTGCATTACGTTCTTTATCAATAGTGATTGAACCATTAAATGGGCCATGAATTGAATCACGACGCAATAAACTGGCACGTTTTTCGAGGTCACCCTCTTTACCGCCACGCACAACGATTGCACGTAGACGTAAATCGGCGTAAGGGCCCGATTTTTCAATTAATAAGCGAGCAAGCAAACGGCCAATACGACCAAAGCCATAAAGGACTACATCACGTGGCTCTTTTACAGTCGAATTGGCTATTTCTGCTAATTCATCTTTAACAAACTCTTCAACTGAACGGCCGTTTGCAACGTCGCCGTATAAGTAGCTATATGCCAGCTTACCAATATCAATACGAGCAGAGTTTAATTCCATTTTGCTGATTGCTTCTAAAAACGGGAAGCTTTCGCGTAAACGTAATTTTGTGCCTTCAAATTGTGCAACAGTTTTGTGAGATTTAATAATTTCAATTGTACTGGCATTTACGAGAGGACGGCCATATACAGCAATTTCAATACCACGATTACGGTAAAGCTTACCAATAATAGGTTGCATACTTTCAGCGTAATCTTGGCGTTCTTGCCAACTATTTGTGTATTCTAACTCGTGAGATGAGGTCATTTTATTTACCTAAATTTATCATTTTGAACGGATAGCCTTTAAAAGTGCACTATATTTTGAGAGTAATGCACTTCAGGCACAGCTATTCTAATTTAATCTGAAGTTATTCTCTACTGTTAGGCGTTAAATGATTGCGCTAGAATAGCTGTGTAGATATTTATTTGGGGTTAAGGAATGCTAAAAAGAGCAAGTATATTACTTGGATTACTAACATTAGCGGGTTGTGAAGACCCTGTGACGCTGGCACAAGTTTGTAAGGAAACACCCGGTTTTTGTGCTGATTTAAACAAAGATAGTCATTGTAAGGACGAGCGTGCTGAAGTTATTTTAAAGCGTTACAGTGAATACAAAGAGCCAACGGATGAAAATAAATATCAATTATTAAAAGAATTTGAGACATACAACCAATGTATAACACTGGCGGCTAAAATTGAGCATATAAAGCTCAAAGCAAAAAAAACGTCTCGAATAGATGGGCAGCTTACTAGCATTAAAGAAATGACACGCCTTTATCAAGACACTGTAAATACAACTCACCCCGGTTTACTTTATTACCATTGGTCAAGAAACAATAATCAAGGTGCATTAAGTAAGCTTTTAGCCATAGAAAACGATCCAAGCGTTACCCAAAGTGCAGAGATGCAGTTCTTTTTAGCGTCTTACTATATTAAGTTTGATGACGATAAAACCATTGATTTACTCTATAAAACATTAGAGCTAAATGAAAAAGGGAACCTACCTAACCCTGAAGTATACACCTCATTAATTAGCCTTTTTTATAAACATGATAAATTTAAACATGCCTATATATTTTCAAAAGTGGCACAAATGTCGGGTATCGAAAATATAGATTTATTTGAAATAGAACAAGAGCTGTTAAGCACAGGTAAAAACTTATCAGGCCTTGATTCACTTGCTGAGCAAACCTATCAACAAGTATTAGAAGGTGAATTTGTATCACCTAGAGAATTTTAACAAAACACACAGCCGCTTACCTAAACGTTAAGCGGCTGTGTAATAAAAAAGGCAGCTTTCGCTGCCTTTTTTTATTTTGCTTTGCTGGTACCCACTTCAACACGGGTCTTTAATTTTTGACCCGGTCTAAAGGTGACAACACGACGCGCCGAAATAGGAATGTCTTCGCCTGTTTTCGGATTACGCCCTGGTCTTTCTTTTTTGTCTCGAAGATCAAAGTTACCAAATCCAGAAAGCTTAACCTGCTCTCCTTTTTCTAGCGCTGAGCGGATTTCTTCAAAAAACGCTTCAACTAAATCTTTGGCATCTTTTTTATTGATCCCGAGCTTTTCAAATAGGTGTTCAGCTATGTCGGCTTTAGTAAGCGCCATATCTAGTCCCTCAACGATGCATTAAACTTTTCGGCCAATTCGGCCACCACGTTATCAACTACTAGATTGATATCTTTCTCTTCGAGTGTTCTATCAACCGCTTGCAGTGTTAGAGCAATCGCCAAACTCTTATAATTTGGCTCAATACCTTTGCCCTTATACACATCGAATAAGTTTAGGTCAACCAATTGATTTCCGCCAACTTTTTCTATAGCGTTTAAAATATCGCCAGATTTAACGCTGTCGGCCACTAAAATCGCGATGTCGCGACGGTTTGAAGGAAATTTAGACACGCTTTGAGCTTGTGGTAAATTTCTTTTTTCAATTGCTGACATTTCAATTTCAAATACAAAAGTTGCGTTATTGATATCTAACGACTTTTGCGCTTGAGGATGTAATGCACCAAAAAAACCAACCTTTTTCCCATCAACATAAATAACAGCTGACTGGCCAGGATGAAGTCCATCAGATTGTTCAGCTTTAATTTCAAAACGGCTCACGTCATTTGTAATAGCAAGTAATGCTTCAACATCACCTTTTAAATCGTAGAAATCAACGTTTCGTTTTTCTTCAACCCAATGCTCTCCATGTGCTAAACCAGTAATAACCCCACCAATCACAGGTACTTGGCATACACCATTTTCTGCATTTTCATCGCTTATAAATTTAAGGCCATGCTCGAATAACCTAAGGCGAGGTTGTTGACGATTTTGGTTGTATGCAACAGACGCTAATAAACCCGGCATTAAGCTGACACGCATAGCCGACATTTCAATTGAAATTGGGTGCGGTAATACAAGCGCATTACTATCTGGGTGTAAAATAGCTTGTGCCTTAGGATCAACGAAGCTGTAAGTAATCGCTTCTTGATACCCACGCGTTACTAACGTATTACGGAATTTGCTTAGCGCAATGCTCGCTTCGTTATGCGTTGTCATTTTAAGTTTTGCAGTTGGTGCCACATTTGGAATACTGTTGTAACCGTATACGCGCGCAACTTCTTCAATTAAGTCTTCTTCAATGCGAATATCAAAACGGTAACTTGGTATGTCCGCACTCCAGCTATCATTTTCTACTTTAACATCAAGGCCTAAACGGGTCAGAATATCAGTCACTTTAGCATCATCAATATGATGACCTATTACGCGGTCTAAACGAGAACGACGTAAACGTACTTCAGTCACTTTTGGTAATTTATCGGCTGCAACAGCTTCAACTACAGGACCTGCTTGACCACCAACAATTTCTAAAAGTAACGCTGTAGCACGCTGCATTGCATCATGTTGTAGTGCAAAGTCTACTCCACGCTCATAACGATGTGACGCATCGGTATGTAAACCGTAGCTACGCGCTTGCCCAGCAATTGCTACCGGGTTAAAGAACGCACTTTCAAGCAGTATGTCTGTTGTTTTTTCAGTAACGCCAGATTGCTCACCACCAAAGATACCAGCAATTGCGAGTGCTTTATTATGATCGGCTATCACAAGTGTTGATTCTTTTAATTTAGCTGCATTGCCATCAAGTAATACAAGCTCTTCACCAACATTAGCATTACGTACTTTAATACCGCCTTCAATTGTATTTAAATCAAAAGCATGCATCGGGTGACCAAGTTCTAGTAGTACATAGTTTGTTATGTCAACAACCGGATCGATTGAACGCACGCCACTACGGCGTAGTTTTTCAACCATCCAAAGTGGTGTTTCTGCATCAAGGTTAATTCCCTTAATTACACGACCTAAATAACGAGGACAAGCATCTTCATTAACTAGTTCAATTGATACTTTATCGTCAATTGTTGGCGTTACGGCTGGTATTTCTAATACATTTACATCTGTACTATTTAAAACGCCTACCTCACGTGCAAGGCCTTTAATGCCTAAACAGTCACCACGATTTGGCGTTAAATCAACATCAATGATGTTATCGTCAAGGCTTAGATATTCACGTAAGTCAGTCCCAATTGGTGCATCACTTGGTAACTCCATGATGCCTTCACCCTCTTCGCTAATACCTAGCTCGTCGAATGCACATAACATCCCATGAGAAGGCTGACCGCGTAGCTTCGCTTTTTTAATTTTGAAATCGCCAGGTAACACAGCACCTACGGTTGCTACAGCAACTTTTATGCCTTGGCGACAGTTTGGCGCACCACATACAATATCAAGTAGTTCATCACCACCAACATTAATTTTTGTTACACGTAGCTTATCTGCATCAGGGTGCTGGCCACATTCAACAACTTCACCAACAACAACACCATTAAACTTGGCTGCAGCTGGCTCAACGCCGTCAACTTCAAGGCCGGCCATAGAAAGCTGTTCCGACAGAGCTTGCGTATCAATAGCAGGGTTTACCCACTCTCTTAACCACTTTTCACTAAATTTCATTTTATTGCTTCACTCTTAACGGAACTGGTTTAGGAATTTTAAGTCATTTTCGAAAAATGCACGTAAATCGTTTACGCCATAACGCAACATTGTTAGGCGCTCTACACCCATGCCGAATGCAAAACCCGTGTATTTCTCAGGATCAATACCCACAGACTTAAGAACATTTGGATGTACCATGCCACAGCCTAATACTTCTAGCCATTTGCCGTCTTTGCCCATTACATCGACTTCAGCCGAAGGCTCTGTGAATGGGAAAAATGAAGGACGGAAACGAATTTCCATGTCTTCTTCAAAAAAGTTACGCAAAAAGTCGTGTAAAATACCTTTTAGCTCAGTAAAGCTAACGTCAGTATCTACCATTAAACCTTCTACCTGATGAAACATCGGAGTATGCGTTTGATCGTAATCGTTACGGTATACGCGCCCAGGAGATATGATACGAAGCGGCGGCTGCTCTGTTTCCATAGTTCGTATTTGCACACCACTGGTTTGGGTACGCAGTACTAACTTAGGATTAAAATAAAAGGTATCGTGATCAGCGCGCGCAGGGTGATGTTCTGGAATATTTAATGCATCAAAGTTATGAAAGTCATCTTCAATTTCTGGACCTGATTTAACAGCAAACCCTAACTCGCCAAAAAAGCTTTCAATACGCTCAATAGTACGTGTTACTGGATGCAAGCCACCCGCTGGCATTACACGACCAGGAAGAGTTACATCAATAGTCTCTGCAGCTAGTTTTTCTTCTAGTGCTTTACTCGCTAATAATTCACGCTTTTCGTTAATTGCAACTTGTACATCTTGTTTAGCTTGGTTTATCACTTGCCCTGCTTCTTTTCGTTCCTCAGGTGCAATTTTTCCTAACGTTTTAAGTAAGCTGGTGATTTCGCCTTTTTTTCCAAGGTAATTAACCCTGATTTCTTCTAGTTGCGCGATTTCACTGGCACTGGCTACAGCCTCAAGTGCTTGCGCTAATATATTTTCTAAGTTCATTGGGTACCTGATCTTTCACAGAGGGTGATTGCTGTTAACTAATAGCTTATGATAACTGAAAGCAGGGTCTAGATTCTAGACCTACTACAGCTTTAACGTTGATTTTATAAAAGGAATTGTTAATTTTCTTTGCGCTGCCATAGATGCGTGATCTAATTTGTCTAGAACATCTAATAATGCTCGCATATCGCGGCTCAGGCGGGTTAATAAAAACCGCGCACATTCATCACTTAATTCAAGCCCACGCATGTGTGCACGTTTAACTAAAGCTTGAGCTTTGTCATCATCACTCATTGAACGTATTTGAAAAGTGGTTCCCCAAGTTAAACGTGACTCTAGATCTGGAAGCGATATATTTAGCATATTTGGTAATAGGTCAGCTGTTACAACCAACATTTTACCGGGTTCATTAAAGCGATTAAAAAAATTAAATAAAGCTTTTTCCCAAGCATCGTTGCCTGCGACTAGATGGACATCGTCAATACATAGTATATCCAGTGCTTCTAGTCCATCTAAAACCATAGGCCCAAAGTTAATAACCTCACGCATGGAAAGCAGCATATTTGAAAGGCCACGCTCTTGCGCCTTTATGCATGTAGCGTACAACAAGTGAGATTTTCCTGAGTCACCTAAACCACACAAATACGTATATTGAAATGTATTCGCCAATTCAGAAAAACTTGCTTTGAGATGATTTACCTCTAATGAATCTTCGCCACCGAAGTACGATGCGAAAGTTTCGTCATCTGGTAAAGTAACAGGCAAAGCCATTTGCATTGGTTCTTGATTTAGCACTATGGTTTTACCCATTGATACTCAAGGCTGCTTTTGTCTACTACATGATAAAAAGCACGCGGGTCGATATAATCTTTAAAAGCAGAATCGAGACCTAGCGCTTTTTTTAAATCTGTAACATTTCCTGTATGGCTCAGTTTATATTCAACAAATTCTGTTGTTCTACGGATAATGATTACATCGGTAACCACACTAAGACTTTGTAAACGTCTTTTCGCTAACTCAACATCTACAAAATTGTTAGTCCCTTTTAAGGTTAAAATAGCCGAAGCTTGTTCATAATATGCATTAGGATCAATTGCGTACTCACTGGCAAGCCCTCTTGCTAATGTATCAATCATTTGACTAACAATTTGTTGTTTATCGCCAACTAAGCGATTTTCGTCAAACAAGTCATCATTCGTGAATCGCCAATCTAGAACCCAGTTATTGCTGTTGTTGTCTTTATACATTTTTGCAGTGATACTTCTTTCAGCACTATAACGCTGGGACGCTTCCTCGATAGGCCCTGAAAAATTACCCCAAACCTCTGGTATTCCTACTAGACGTCTATCTTGTAAATCCAGTAATGGCACAACAACAGGTAAGCCACGTCTTCGTGCACTGTCGTAAATTAATTGCTCCAACTGTGGATAGCTCTCTTGTGTGACTAGCTCTCTTCGCCAATTATCTTCAATACCTAGCCAAATAGCGACTAGCGGACGTTGTGAACCCCACAGAGGTAGACTTAATTCTTTTATAAGCGCATTAATTTTACGTGCTTCAAATTTAACAACTAACTTTAACTGACCCACGGTACGCTCATCGTATTCAAATTTGAGCATGTAATCAGAAATATCTTTAGTTCGCTGTTGAGCTAATCGATTTTGATCGGCTGTTTCATCACCGCTCACTTTAACTAAAACATTAAGTAAAGCTTTACGGCTTGCCGCTAATCGACTATCTCTTGATTTATCATCAACCTTTAAAATATCTTGATATAGATCAGTGACTTCAACTGCAGAAACAGAAAAACAAATTAAAATGGATATTGCGGTAATTAATAATCTATACACTGTATGTTAGTTCTTGGTTTTAAACTGATTTGATCCTAAATCAAAGCCAGTAACAAAGCAAAATTATATTTGTTACTGAGATATGATGTTCCGTATAGGTTAAACCTTACCCACAAAAAGGTAATTAGACACAGCCCGAAGTTTACAAATTAATCGACTTAGCAAAATTGGAATAAAGAGTACTATCATACTAGGTCAGATGCTGCTTTTTGCATTGCTATTCTAGGTTACAAAAACAAAAGTAATAACATATGCGACATTGTCTATGCGTCGGAGTCGCTTCGCTTGCCCGACCTACGCAATAGGTGGTGAATGAGAGAGTATGACTTATCCGCAAACTACTTTTCTACAAACGTAAAAAAACGACTATTTCTAGTCGGGGCCCGCCTTCTATCTATTTATTAAATCAATGTTAGCAAAAAAACCGACACATTGCTGTAACGGGTTTCTCTTACTTGAAGTCGGTTCGCTACGCAGTAGAATGTTGTGGAGCCCACCGCGGTGAAGAGTAGCAGTGAAATGTTGCACTACCATCGCTCAATGCATTCGATAGCCAAAACACTGTTCACAAAGAGGCGCAGCACTTTAGAGACGCTACGCTTTAGAGAAGGAAATGCTTAATATTACTCTTCTATGAAATAAACGTAAAAAAGTCAGACTCTTTCGAATCGAGCTGTTTTGTTTGACTACTGGGTTCGGCATGGCCTCTTGGCTATTTACTAAACCCTAGAAAGCAAAAAACCCGTCACATTGCTGTAACGGGTTTCGCTTATTTGAAGCCTGGTAATGTCCTACTTTCACATAGCAAATGCTACACTATCATCGGCGCTGTTTCGTTTCACTACTGAGTTCGGCATGGAGTCAGGTGGGTCCAAAACGCTATTGTCACCAAGCAAATTTGGGCGTTAATCCGTATTCCTACGTACTAACTGAATTTGGAAAATATCTGATAATATTTTTTAAGTCTTTCTGTCAGTAATATCTACTTTAGTTATTAACTTCTGTCTTAAACTATCACACAAAACGCGTTTGGCGTTGTATGGTTAAGCCTCACGGGTAATTAGTACAAGTTAGCTTAATGGCTCACACCACTTCCACATCTTGCCTATCAACGTTGTAGTCTTCAACGGCCCTTCAGAGACTTTAAAAGTCTAGTGAGAACTCATCTCGAGGCCTGCTTCGCGCTTAGATGCTTTCAGCGCTTATCAGTTCCGAACGTAGCTACCGGGCAATGCCATTGGCATGACAACCCGAACACCAGCGGTTCGTTCACTCCGGTCCTCTCGTACTAGGAGCAACCCCTCTCAATTCTCAAACGCCCACGGCAGATAGGGACCGAACTGTCTCACGACGTTCTAAACCCAGCTCGCGTACCACTTTAAATGGCGAACAGCCATACCCTTGGGACCGACTTCAGCCCCAGGATGTGATGAGCCGACATCGAGGTGCCAAACACCGCCGTCGATATGAACTCTTGGGCGGTATCAGCCTGTTATCCCCGGAGTACCTTTTATCCGTTGAGCGATGGCCCTTCCATTCAGAACCACCGGATCACTATGACCTACTTTCGTACCTGCTCGACGTGTCTGTCTCGCAGTTAAGCTGGCTTCTAC